>NZ_JAVRBM010000140.1:0-12412 GCF_034531255.1 Nostoc sp. ChiQUE01b
CCTTGTCGCCCTTGTCTACCTGCCCGTGCTTTGTGCCAGTTGCGTAAGTCCTGAAGTATTGCAAAAGATTGTCACTGCTAGTCAAAATAAAATTTATATAACTTCTTAAAACAGATTTCACTCAATTTCAGCTTCCTGCCAACCTTTGATCGCTCCTACAATAAAAGCACCCACAGGATTATCAATGGCTTTCTCGAACGCTTGAAGACCACCTTCTTTAACTGCGTTTACAACCCGTTGTTTCCAAATTTGGTCACTTTCTATACGCTCAATAACTTTTGTCGCTACTACCATCTGCCCTGTTGTGGTGTTGGTGGGGTAAGTCTGCTCTAGCTGTTGCAGAAGCTGCTGTATCTCTGCGGCTGCAACAGCTAGAGTCTGCTTCCGCTCCGAAGGATAGTTGTTTATAGTGCCACCGAGTTGATTTGCCTCAACGTTCTCACTATAGCCAACACCAATTGATGCCCCACTTTGGTTGATATTTATTTTGCGCTCTGACATAGTTTCTACATAATTTTGATTGTTGCTCATGGTAACATTACCTCCTGTAATCATAATTTTTTGATGATTAATTATCTGATTACCAAGTTTCTGCCTCATTGCATCTATCACCTTAGCCACTACAGCATCAGTATCTGAATGAAGCTGCGATAGAGAGTTCAATAAATCTTGGACATCGTACTCATCATTAATTTCAATTCCGTAATGTGGAGACTGAAGCTGTCCAGCAACAAGATGGAAGCGATCGCAAAGAAACCTAATTAATTTCACTGGTTGTTTTATGCTGTTACCAACTTGAAAGTAATGCTCCCAGCTTGCCAGAAACACCTGGTTAACAGTTTTTTGCAGAGAAAGATACAGTGCAGCAGCATGAGAAGTGTCATGCGCCGAGACAGATGCTGTTATACAACTAGAAAGTAAAGCCTTATCTATTTCACTCTCAAGCACTTTAAAACCAACTACTTGAGCCAAATATGAATGAAAAGGACATATCAACTTAACCAGGGCCAGTTCATCAATAGTCATTTCTTCTGGCAACGGTAGATTTTTCAGCTTCCAAGATACAGAAAGAATTTTTGCTGCATAAATGCCGAGGATAAATGTCCATAATTCGCCATGAACTAATCTCTGTTCTCCCTCTGCTAATACATCCTGCAACCAACGCAAGTCTTCAGGGCGAACCTTTGGGCAAGAGCTTACACCAAGCGATATACCCAACAGTTCTACAGGTCGATAAAAAAACGAAGCTCGATCCGAAGGAAATGCCTCACGAGAGGCCAGTCGCGTCAAACCGTTTGCCCAAGCTGACAAAAAACTCTCACCAAAAACTCTGCCACAAGCAAGCTCATAACCCACAGCAGCAAGAACAGGAGCTTGATGTAGTCGCCTTGGTTCCAAACTGTTAATTGCTGCATCTGTTGCCACACTAAAAGGTGGTTTGCTATCAGCGCGATAAAAAATATAGCGTGCAAAGCCACTTTCTGGTGATTCCCAGTTATAGTTTGCCCCCAGATAATGTGTCAGAAAATCCAATTGATAACCGAAGCTTTTTGCTACTGCATCTGTCATAGAAACCACTTGCTTGCACGAAGTTTGATATTGAGCAATGCAGGTGACCAATCTCGAATATTGCGAAGGCGGGCAAGTAGTTCGGCAATTAGTTCAGAGTAATAGATAGTCACTGGTTTGCTAGCTGGAAGCAAGGAGCGCCACGATAATGATGTAAACTTTAGCACTTGCTCGGAAAGATACGTCAAGTCCCGATAAGTGGACTGTGGGTGTAGGTGAATTAATAAAGGGGTTGGTAAAGGCGATTGCGCCATTTTCACTAGTGCTGGGCCGTTAGTACACAAAAGTCGGGTATATCTTCCAAGTTGCACAATTATGCCTCGCTGTGGTGCTAATTGTCCTTTTTTAGCACCATCTTTGAGAGAAATACCCTGTTGTGATTTATCTAACAGAGTAAACGGGTGTTCGTGAGAAACTGTTAGGAAAGCAAATTGAATGTTTTGTTCTTCTCCAACCTCCGCAACGCACTGTGCCACAATATCTGCTACATCAAGGTTCTTGAAAGGTCTAGCAGCATGAAATACAAGGCGAACAGTATCTCCTGGTTGCCAACCGTTGCGTCGCTTAATGTCCTGTAAGATTGATACAGTAGATGTTTTCAAAATACTTGGATATTCAGAATAAGAACACTCTTGGGAAAGATTGCCCAAGAGGTAGTTTCCATCACCTCTAAAAACTGTTGTGATACCTACAAACCTTTGTCGGTCAAAGAAGCGACTCCCAGAAAGTTCACAAGTTCCTATGCCGATGACAAGTTCATCGCTAATCGTCAGGTCATGATCTACTGTCCAAGGCAAGCCGTTCATTTTGGCATAGAGAGCAACACTGAGATTTTGCAGCGTGTATTGCATTGAATAACGTGATTGACCCAGAGTAGATGCCCGAATGCCTTGCACAGGGATTCCAGCCATTAGTAACAGAGCTTTGGACTGAAGATAAGGATTTTCTGGGTCTGGAAGCCTTGAGTGTTCGTCTAAAACAATAACAATAGCTGCATCTGGCATGGTTTTTTCTAAAACCTGCGCCACAGCTTCTCTATAAGCGACTGCTGGTGGTTTATGTTTACTGTTGAGCCAGGGAATTTGCCGCAGAGTCAGCTTAGGATTAAAAAGACCAAAAATTTTAGCAAATCCACCTGAGTACTTGGAGTTTTCCTCCCAGCATTCAATCCCATCTTTAAATACTTTTTTCTTGATACTAATTCCGTCTTTGAAAGCTTTCAAAAAATTTTCTACTGCTCCTTGAACAGTGTCTGGAAAAAGAACCAATATTTCAGGGGATTTTTTTGAGAAAATCTCACGACTAAAAGGCCCGTATTTCTCGATTCCGCTCCAAGCGTATAAACTTCGTTTTGTTCTGGCTGCATCAAAGCAATACTCTACTGGTGAAGCAGAAATCACTGTTTGGTAACTCTCATCATTCACTGCTTCAATACGACCTCTAACATGAGCAGATAAATTAGGTGCAAGCTGCATAGGAGATTTTCTGACTAGAAAGGTCTCCATGCGAGTCAAAATATTGTCTAATGCAGGGCCAGTTAAAAAATTAGCTTCCTGAGTAAATCTTTCTGATTCAAAGGCATCATAATTATCTCCCAGCAATGTTTTGAGACAACGTACAAAAGACGCTTTAGAGCCTTCTAACCATACTTCGTCTTCACTGATAGAAGTAATTCCATCGAATGATTCTAATAAGTTGACTGTTCTTTCACAGATGTGGCTGATTTTTCCAACCAAACGGCGTTGTCCTGGTTGAGGTTGGCGACGAACAACATATAAATCTTGAAGATTAACCCCCGCATTTTGTAGGTCGCTCAGGGATGCCAGGATTTCCCAACGAGTTTCTAACCGCAGGAACAGACCAATAAATGTCTCCTCTTGGCGGAGTTCAACCAACTTTGCTTCAAGTGCAAATTTAGGTTTAATTTTGAAGGCAGAAATTAGTGATGGTAAGTCTTTGATTTTAGTAGCAATAGAACTGACTAACTCCTCTTTTTGAGCAAGGAATGTGAAGGGTTTAAATCGAAAAATTGAGTATTGGTAAAATATATCTGGCAAGACACTGTTGATGCGATCTGCTAGGAGTTGCAGGTGTTCGTCACACTTCAGTTCAACGGGTTTGCCAAAACTTTGTGTTAGTTGAGATACGTTAACTTTAGGAATTCCGTAGACTTTGCCAGAGCGCCAATGAAGAAACCAGTCCGACTGGAGTTTTTCTCGTAATTCTCGTAGCCCTCTATTATCTGGCATGTCTTGAACATAGGCGGTGAACGTATTAGCGGAAAGTTCTACCTTAAACCCGTTGAAGCAAATGGACATATCTAGCACTTACTTTATATCTGGGAAAATTTTGATGCAGTTTGTACCTCAGTCCCCTTGGTTATCTGAACTAAGGCAAGTACATTAGTACTGGTTAATTATTCTATATTTAGCGTATTTATTTACACTTTTTGGAAGAATACGCCATTCTCTAGATTTTTTTTATGTTCTAAGTTTTACTTTGTGGCTGGATAAGCGATCGCAGCGAAAGCTTCGCCTACAGGTATCTACAGATCAGCAAAGGTCTGGTTTATTGGCCTCTGCTAAAAGCGAGAAACAGCACAGTTCAGCAACCCGCCCTCCTGACGTACATAGCGATGTCTACGATGCTCACTGAGCTTGTCGTTGGCGCAGCCTCTCGTAGAGAAGTGCGGGCTGCGCCTACGCAAACTACAAAAATTCCAATGAAATAAAAAATTTAGCATACATTTCACAGTTTGAATTACTGAATGTGTTCTCACGAGAGATGCTTTGCACCACTATTTTGAGAACACATCACTGAGAATTTTGACTGTATAGGAAAAGAGAAGTAACAATAATAACAACACAAACCTATTTTTGATAATTCCCCATTCCCAATCCCCAATTCCCCATCCCCCAAATCATGGCTATAGTCAGAGCTATCCCAGAACAAGGTCAACTGGTTAACGTTCGCTCCCGGCAATTCGTTGTCACGGATGTGCGTAATACGACTTTACCCACCAACCCAATGCTGAGTGCAGTGGAAAAAACCCAGCATTTGGTCAGTCTATCCTCTGTTGAAGATGATGGTTTGGGTGAAGAACTACAAGTAATTTGGGAATTAGAGCCTGGGGCATTAGTTTATGAAAAGATGGAGTTGCCTAGACCTACAGGCTTTGACGCACCCGCGAGGTTAGATGCATTTCTCGATGCTGTGCGTTGGGGAGCAGCATCAACAGCTGATATTCGCACTTTACAATCTCCCTTTCGCAGTGGCATCGATATTGAAGATTATCAGCTTGATCCAGTAGTGCGAGCAATTCAAATGCCTCGCGTTAATTTGCTGATTGCAGATGATGTCGGATTAGGTAAAACCATTGAGGCGGGGTTAGTTGCCCAAGAATTAATTATTCGTCATCGCTGCCAGCGCATCTTGATAGTTTGTCCATCTTCACTGCAAATTCAGTGGCGAGACCAAATGCGCGATAAGTTTGGTTTAGATTTCCGCGTCGTGGACAGTACCTTAATGAAGGAACTACGACGGAAGCGGGGAATCCACGTCAACCCTTGGCAGCATTTCCCCAGGTTGATTACCTCAATAGATTTTCTCAAACGCGATCGCCCTCTTCGTCTTCTGCGAGAAATGTTACCAGGTGAAGGGGAACCGATGTATCCCCGGCGGTTTGATTTGCTGATTGTGGATGAAGCACACAATGTTGCTCCCTCTGGCGGTGGAAACTATGCTGTTGATTCTTTGAGGACTGCTGCGATTCGGCTTTTAGTACCGCATTTTGAACACAAACTATTCTTGACAGCGACACCACACAACGGCTACCCCGAAAGTTTTACAGCCCTATTGGAATTACTTGATAGCCAACGGTTTGCACGGGGGGTATCACCCGATCGCAAGCAGTTACAAGTAATCATGGTTCGCCGTCTAAAATCGGAAATGAAAGGTTGGGATGGTTCTGACTTATTTCCACAGCGTCAGTTAGAAGCTATACCTGTAGACTATCCTCAAGCAGAACGACAAGCACACAGTAACCTCAAAAGATATACTGAATTGCGCTGCAAGGGGGTGGCAGATAATACAGAAAAATATGCGACTGAATTTGTCCTCAAGTTGTTAAAAAAACGGTTGTTTTCGTCTCCTCAAGCGTTTGCAACTACTTTGGCACAGCATGAAGAATCGCTAAAAAATGCCCGTCGCCGCACTTATAGCAGTTTATCTCGACCGACAGAAGGTATTTTGCGCCGCCAATTGGCACAAATTGAAGAGGATTTTGCAGATGATGAAGTTTATGAAGAATCGACAGATGAGGCAATTACTAATACAACTAGGTTATTTAGAGAACTGAGTACAGAAGAACAGGCTTTGCTGCGACAGATGCGGGAATGGGCAGAGACGACATCCAGAGTATCTGATGCCAAAGCCAAAGAACTACTTAACTGGATTCATACTCACATTAAACCCGATGGTAAATGGTCAAATGAAAGGGTAATAATTTTTACAGAATATCGAGCTACCCAGAAATGGTTATATAACTTATTTGCCACAGAGGGGTTAGTAGAAGGCGATCGCCTAATGACACTTTACGGCGGGATGAAGTCAGAAGACCGAGAACAGGTAAAAGCAGCGTTTCAAGCGTCTCCTGATATTTCCCCAGTGCGGATTTTGCTGGCGACGGATGCGGCGAGTGAGGGTTTGGATTTGCAGAATTTTTGTTCGCGCCTTATCCACTATGAAATTCCCTGGAACCCGAACCGGATGGAACAGCGTAACGGTAGAATTGACCGTCATGGGCAAAAAGCATCCCTAGTGAGGATTTACCACTTTGTTGGCAAAGATTATCAACATAATACAACTGGGCTACGTCCCGGTGAGTTAGAAGGCGATTTAGAATTTCTCATGCGGGCAGCGTTGAAAATTAACAACATCCGCGAAGATTTAGGTAAGGTGGGGCCAGTGATTGCGGCGCAGGTGGAAGAAGCAATGATGGGGTATCGCAGCGTTCTGGATACTTCAGTCGCAGAGAGAGAGTCTGAAGTTGTGCGGCGAATGTTGAAATTTGAGCGCCAGGTGCGGGAGCAAATTGAAAAGCTGCGAGAACAGTTGAATGAGACGCGCCAGCATTTGCGATTGACACCGGATAATATTGAGGCGGTGGTCAAAATTGGTTTGGAATTAGCCCAACAACCACTTTTGATCGCAGGGAAAGTAGAGGGGATTGCTGGGAAGGTGTTTTACCTACCACCATTAAAAAGCAGTTGGGCAGTTTGCAGCGAAGGTTTAGCCCATCCCCACACCAAAGAAATTCGTCCGATTGTTTTTGACCCGGAATTGGCGCATGGTAGAGATGATGTAGTCTTAGCCCACTTGAATCATCGTTTAGTGCAGATGTGCTTGCGTTTGTTACGCGCTGAAGTTTGGTCAAAGGAAGGTAGAAAAGCTTTGCATCGGGTGACGGCGCGTTTGGTTCCTAATTCGGTTTTGGATACACCTGCGGTTATAGCTTACGGTCGATTGGTGATTTTAGGAAGCGACCAACAACGGTTACATGAGGAAGTAATCATGGCGGGTGGGTTACTTAAAGAAGGAAAATTTAGCCGTTTGGGTGTGATGAAAATTCAAGAAGCTGTTTCAGTGGCTTTACCAGAATTAGCACCGGAAAATGTCACAGAGAAATTAGCCCAGTTATGGGATAGTCACGCATCAGCTTTGATGCAAGCTTTAGAGGCACGGCTTCAAGACCGTAGTAAAAGTTTACAACGAGACTTAGGCGATCGCGCTCAAAAAGAAGCGGCTGATATTACAGCAGTTTTAACGGAATTGCGTCAAAGCATTCTCAATGAACTGGATGAACCTGAGTTTAAGCAGTTGGAATTGTTTAATACCGCAGAGAAGGAACAGTTCGAGCGCAATGTCAACAGTCTTAAGGCGAGAGTAGAGCAAATTCCAGCAGAAATTGAGCGCGAAGTGGCTGCAATTCAAGCTAGGTTTGCAAATCCGACACCGCGACTGTTTCCCTTGGCGATTACTTACTTAATTCCCCAAAAGCTAGCACGATAATGTGACTGAGAGGATTGGAGAATTTACTGAAAAGAAAATTCACTGATTTTATAATCCCTATAAAATTTTGATTGTAAACCAAATGAACATTGATATTGAATTAATTCCTACCGTCAAAAAATCAAGTATTAAGGAAAGATTGAAGGAGTCTTTGTGTAAATGTGAAAATGTTAAAGGGACTGTTGCTTACTGGACAATTGATATTAAATTTATTGAGGAATTAGCATTAGTCCTCCAAAGAGATAATTCCTATTATTGCATTGATCTACACAGTCCTACTAATATTGATTATTTAGCAAATTTTAAAAGTTCTGGTTCTAATATTTTTTTACATAATTACGAGATTAAAACAAATTCAAAGAATTATGAATTAGAAGAAAAAAAGAAAGTATCTTATTTATTACATTCCAAAATAATTCTGTTTGAGATGCCTGATAACAATGTTGAAATTTGGTTAGGGAGCCATAATTTCACTCAAAGAGCTATTCTTGGGGTGAATATTGAATCTTCTTTTATTGTTAAAAGTAATAAAGATAGCAAAATATACAAAGATGTATTAGATTATCTTACTTTTATTAAAGATAATTGTATTGTTTTTGATGTTAATGATGTAGAGTTTTATAAGAAATTGCAAGGAGAGCAGGAACAAGATACTGGGGATTTGGTTTTAGAGTTAATTGGTGAAAATGTAGATAAGTTAGTTGACGAGAAAACGATACAGTTATTAGGTGTTGGTAATAACGATATAGGTGATATATTAGGGAAAGAAATTATTATTCAGATTTTAGATTTAGATAATGGTAAAGAATATATTTATAAAGCTAAAGTCATCCAAGCAGGAGAAATAGATCCGCAAAATCCAAAATCATTAGAAATTGAATTTTCGGCGAGACGATATGCTGTACGCGGGATAGATAGAATTCCATACTTAAAAAAAGAAAAGGAAATAGATTCAGCTATTTTAATAAAGCACAATTACTTTATTAATTTGGAAGTCACTAATTTAGTGACGGGGCATAAAATTTATGTGAAACCAAAAAGAGGTAAATCTATTTGGAGTGACATTTCAAGCTCTCCTCATTTAGAAAGAATGAATCAGGAAGATGTAAAAATAGTATTTAAAGGTACAGGTAAACCTATCAAACGTTCATGTAAATCCGAAGTGAAATATAAAGAGTTTTCGCTACAAAAGATTTATAGTTTTGGGAGTAAAATCACAAATTACTTGTTAGAAGACGATATTACTTCGTCTAAGAATGAAGAAATGATAAAGGAAATGGAAAGAAAAAATATTCTAGTTACAAGATTATTAAAACCAGTTAATAAAGATGAGAAATAGTTTCAAACTTATCGCTAACTTGATCATGTAACCAGGGCAAACGCATCTAAAGTATAAGAATCCTTTAATAGCAAGGGTTTCGGCGTTTTTAAATTTAGCCTATTTTTTATCAAGATCCATGCCCAGCAAGGGTTTCAGAAATCCCGTGCGTTCGCCCTGGATCATGTAACTCTTCAAATTATAATCTCTCCCTTATTTATTTCCCATGTCTACAGCCCGTCACCACGCCGAATGGTTATCGCTAGTTGAAGCTTCTGGTCCCTTTCTCAGTCTACCTGTACTCCTCAAAGTATTTCCTAATGGCTTAGATGCCCACGATCCAGAACACTTAAAGCTGTTACGATTAGCATACGAAGAATGGCAAGATAATCAATTAGGGGCAAAACCTGAACCAGCAATTCATCGGGCGTGGGTAGATTTTGTGCTGCGGCAGACTTTAGAATTGCCAGATGAAGTTTTATTAACAGGTCAACGCATTCCCACGGGGTTGGCTGCCACAATTGCTGAACAGGGTGAAACTTTGCGTCCCGACTGGGTGGTAGTTGAACCGGATGGGAACAAACCTCGCTTATTAGTGCAGATTGTATCGCCTCAGCAGAATTTAGAAAAACCCCTCAAAGACCGCCGTTGGAAAGCAAGTCCAGCGACGCGGATGATGGAGTTGCTGCACGCTTGTAATGTGCGGTTGGGATTAGTGACGAATGGAGAACATTGGCTGCTGGTAAACGCCCCACGCGGGGAAACGACTGGTTTTATTTCCTGGTATGGGGTGCTGTGGCTGGAAGAACACACCACACTGCGGGCATTTCGGGGTTTGCTGGGTGTACAGCGCTTTTTTGGGGTAGATGACTCGGAAAGCTTGGAGGCTTTGCTGCAAGCAAGTGTTACCGACCAGCAAGAAGTTACCGACCAACTTGGCTATCAAGTCCGCAAGGCGGTGGAGGTGTTGGTAGAGGCGTTAGACCACATCGACCAAGATAGAAACCGCACTCTCCTTCAAGGTATTTCTGAAACAGACCTTTACGAAGCTGCGTTGACGGTGATGATGCGGCTGGTGTTTTTGTTTTCGGCGGAGGAACGGGGTTTATTGCTACTGGGCGACCCCCTTTATGACCAGTATTATGCTGTTTCCACCCTGCGGGAACAGTTGCAGCAACGGGCTGATAAAGAAGGTGAAGAAGTATTAGAACGGCGTTATGATGCTTGGTGTCGGCTGTTGGCGACATTTCGGGCAGTTTATGGCGGTGTTCAGCATGATACTTTGCAGCTTCCCGCCTATGGTGGTAGTTTATTTGACCCTGACAGGTTCCCATTTTTAGAAGGTCGAATGTCGGGGACACGCTGGGAAGAAATTTCTGCTGACCCGATTCCTGTGAATAACCGGATTGTGCTGCACCTATTGGAAGCTTTACAAATATTACAAGTTAAGGTGGCTGGTACTGTAGAACCACGTAGGCTATCCTTCCGGGCGTTGGGTATTGAACAAATTGGTCATGTTTATGAAGGTTTGCTTGACCATACAGCAGTAAGGGCAACTGCGCCTGTTTTGGGGTTGATGGGAACGCGATCGCAGGAACCGGAAGTTTCTTTGGAGAGGTTGGAGGGAATTGGGGATGGGGAATTAATTAAATTTCTAAAAGCGGAGGCTGGGCGATCGCAGTCTGCTTTGCAGAAGGCTTTAAAGCAAGAGTTGACGGCGTATGAAGAACAACGTTTGTTGACAGCGTGTAATAATGACCAGGAATTATTTAACCGCGTGTTGCCTTTTGCTGGGTTAGTAAGATTAGATACTTTAGGTTATCCGGTGGTGATTCCTACGGGAAGCGTGTATGTGACGCAGGGAAGCGATCGCCGGGAGACGGGGACACACTACACGCCGCGCAGTTTGACGGAAGAAATTGTGCAGTACACTTTGGAACCGTTGGTATATGAGGGTGTGGCTGAAGGGAAGCCGAAGGAACAGTGGAAACTCAAGTCAGCAGCAGAATTATTAAAGTTGAAAATCTGCGATATGGCGATGGGTTCGGGGGCGTTTTTGGTGCAGACTTGTCGCTATTTGGCGGAACGGTTGGTGGAAGCGTGGGAAAATGCGGAAAAGGCGAATCCGGGGAAGGTGGTGACAGCACCGGAGGGAACTTTATCTAAATCGCGTCCAGAGGAGTGTGTAATTCCCAAGGATGCGGATGAACGGTTGATGGTGGCGCGGCGGATAATTGCGGACAGGTGTTTGTATGGGGTGGATAAAAACCCCTTGGCGGTGGAAATGGCAAAGTTATCGCTGTGGTTGATAACATTGCAAAAGAATCGTCCGTTTACGTTTGTGGATCATGCGTTCAAGTGTGGGGATTCGCTAATTGGGGTGAGTTTGGAACAGTTGCGTTATTGGAATTTAGACACAACTGGGACACCGGAGTTATTTGCTGAAGAGATTCGGCGGGAAACCAAACTAAACAAGGCTTACGCTTCACCATCAGCGAAACTGCACGGCGAGAAGTGCTAGATAGATTATTAGAATTAAATCACCAACGCTATGCTGAAGAGGTAGCACAGGGTTTACATGATAAAGGCAAGAAAAAAGGTAAATCTGGAGTTAAAAAAAAGGCGCAAGTACAACCTAAAGAACAAGATAATGATAGTGAACAATTGAGTTTATTTTAGGCATAATAATTGGAAAGAGGTGATAAATAATTAAAATAAAAAATCATAATTTTGAGCTTAATTGCCTTAATATCTCAATCTATTTTTTGACATAATATTGTCTTACAAACCCAATCAAAGTTCCTGTTGTGTATTTTCTAACTTTTCTTTCAAAACTTCAGCTTGCTTAAGCCTAGCTTTGCCAATAATACGGCAATGATTAATAAGTTGATAGTGACTATTCTTTCCTCTATCAACAATTGCTTGCAACAAATCTTCTGCTTGTTTATGCCACTCTCCCCTACCAGCAGCATCGAACAAAGCCTCCACAATAGGCTTATGAGCTTTATTACCAGTCCCCACCTCGTCAATATGCTTGTAGATTTTATGTAAATTTACCTCAGTCGAAACTACTTCCAAATTAGTAGATACCTGGGTTGCTTTTAAAGGTACATCGAACAATTGTGCGAAACTCTGAGCTATTTTCTTGATAGAAGAACCTGCATTAGTCCAAAAAATTACAGGGAGAAATGGAATTTTTGCTTGTTCCCATCGTTCTACATATTTTTCGTATGCCTCTATAGCAGTTTCATAGTTTGATTTGATTTGTAAAGGGTAACATTGGTTATTGACATTAATAATTAAATCCCACTTAAAATTAACATCTGCGATACTATTTTCGCCTGTTGTCCATACATTAACTCCCTGCAACAGTTCAAGTGCAAGCATGATTCTTTTAACGCCAGGACTTACGCAACTGGCACAAAGCACGGGCAGGTAGACAAGGGCGACAAGGGC
>NZ_JAVRBM010000141.1:0-12352 GCF_034531255.1 Nostoc sp. ChiQUE01b
CAGTCAGTGTCATTACTGGCTGCTTTTCTCTAACTCTTTAGTCCAAACTCCAGTTTATAATAAACGAAATTTAAATGGTTGAGAGAGAGTTGAATAAAATTTTAAATCCAAGACACTTGGCTGTAATTAATAAAGGCACATCAGAATGGAATAAATGGAGAAAGAAATATCAAGAAATAAAGCCTGAACTGTCAGGAGTTAATCTTCAAGGAGCAAAGCTTAATAACATAGATTTAACTAATGCCGATTTAAGAGGAGCTAATCTTATAGGAGCAAAATTTAAGGAAGCGAATCTGACTAATGCAGATATCACTGGGGCAGACCTTAGAGGTGCAGATTTTAGTCAAGCAATCCTCATTAATACAAACTTAGATAGCACGAATCTTTTCCAGGTAAATTTTAGTAATGCCAACCTTACAGGAGCTACAATTAGAGAGGCAGAGATATCATGTATTAAATTCAATGAAGCTATCCTGATAAATGCAGACATAACATCAGCTAAATGCAGTGGACAAGCAGCTGATTTTACTAAAGCAGTATTAATAGGTTCTAAACTTAATAATGCGAATCTTTTTGAAGGCAATTTTGCTAATGCTAATCTTACTGAAGCAACATTATTGGAAGCAGATATTAGAAATGCTAATTTTAAAGGTGCTATTTTAATTAGAGTAGATTTAAGTCAAGCGAATCTCTTTAGAGCAAATTTTAACACTGCGAATCTTACTCAAGCAAATTTGGCTAGAGCAAAACTTGGTGAAACAGTTTTTATAGATGCAAACCTTGATTCAGCGAGCTTTAATCAAGCGGATTTAGCAAGGGTAATATTACTAGGTGCTAATTTAACTAATGTAAATTTTAGTGAAGCAAAACTTTTTGAAGCTAATCTTAATGGAGCCAATTTAGCCGGATTAAATCTAAGTTATGCTGATTTAACAAAGGCAAAGTTTTTTGGAGCCGATCTCAAAAATACTAATTTAGAAGGAGCAGATTTACGCGGAGTCGATTTAGAGAGAGTAAACCTAAATGGAGCAAACCTTGTCCGAGCAAAGCTAAACTTTGCTAATCTTACCCAGGCTAATCTTACTGATGCAAATTTAAGTGGAGCAAATTTTCAAGAAGCAAGACTTGTGGAAGCCAAGTTAATTAGAGTTAATTTAAGCTACGTAAATCTCAATTTGGCAAATATGAGTAATGCAGATATTAGTAATGCAGACCTCAACAACGCAAAACTTTTACAAGCAAATCTCAATGAGGTAAATTTTGAAAATTCGAATCTTTCAAGAGCCGACTTTCAAGATTCGTATCTTGCCAAATCTAATCTTACAAATGCGAATTCAAGCCATACAAATTTTACTCATGCTAGACTTACAAATGCAAATCTTAATAGAGCTGATTTGGCTTTCGCAAAATTTTACAAAGCAGATTTAAGCTTTGCAAGTATTAGTTATGCTAATTTGATTAACTCAGACTTAAGTTGGGCTGATTTAAGTTGGGGTGATCTTAGCAGCACTGATTTAAGCAATGCCCTTCTTATAGGTGCTAACTTAGTAGGTATTAATCTTGAAAATGCTAATATTACAGGATGTTCAATTTGGGGAATATCAGCATGGGATTTAAATTTAACAAATACAATTCAAACAAACCTAATTATTAAACCAAATGATGAAGTATCTATAATAATTGATAATATTGAATTGGCTCAGTTTCTCTATTTAATACTTAAAAATGATAAAATACGGAATGTAATTGATACTGTCGCTCAAAAGGCAGTATTAATTTTGGGTAGATTTACACCAGAACGGCTAGAAGTTTTACAAGCAATTCGTAAAAAGCTACGTGAACTTGGATATGTACCAATTCTTTTTGATTTTACTAAACCGCAATCTCATGACTTTATAGAAACAGTTTCCACCTTAGCTCATATATCAAAATTTATTATTGCCGACTTTACAGATCCTAAAATTGTACTTGAAGAAGTACCCCATATTGCAAGAAATGTCTCTGTACCGATTCAACCGTTATTTATGAAAGGAACAGGGAATATTGCTGTCTCTATAGGTAATCTTAGAGTCAATCATCGTTCGATTCTTGATGATTTTTATTATGAAAATCTTGAGCATTTAATGCAAAACTTTGAACAAATGGTTATTAGTCCTGCTGAGAGCATGGCACAAGAGTTATTAGAGCGAAAACGTAAGGAAGCTGTTAGAGAGCAAGAATAGCATAGATTCTTGAAACAATATTCAAAATAATTAATTTGAAATATAACTTTTTACTTATATAAATTGAGTATATTTTTTATGCGCTATAGTATTTAGCTTTATGGCAAGCAATTATTTTTTAGAGTTAGTGTTTTCCATGCGCTCAAGGAGCGTCACTATGCGTCCCTCAAGTTCATCACGAGATTTTATTTGATAAAAAACTAAATCTCTGGCCCGTCGTGGAATGATCCGTGTGTCATCAACACAGAATATCCAAAGCTCAAGCTGTGATTGTGCGTGCTTTTCAAGTGCAAGTTCCATTTCGTCAAAGCACCAAGGACTGCACGCATACTCACGACACCAAAGTGCAACAAACACATCAGCAGAGAAAACTGCCTCTTGGATTTTTCTAGGAATGTCATAGCCAGCACCAAAGTCTGTTTCATCGCGGAAAACTACCATATTTCGCCGTCTAAGAATAGTTTCTACATAGTCAGCTTCCGCAGGTCTAGCTCGTGGATAACTAATGAAAAAATTAGGTCGATTTCCTTTAATTTTAACTGTTGAAGTTGACCTTCTATCAACCAGACGTTCAGCAAGATAGACAATTTTATTGATAGATTGAGAATCTTGTAACGCATCGATATCTTCGCCGAGCCGATCTGTAAGTTCATAACGGCGACGGTAAAATGATTGGCTGGCAGCCCCTCCAAGAAAGGAAATTGGCAGGAGTGGTTTTTGTTTTCCCTCAGCAATAAGGAGTAACATATTAGCTGCACCATCTGGCTTGCCTCCTATTGCGATCGTTAAATGGCTTCGTTCAATAGCATTTAGTTGGCAAAGTAACCAAGCATATTGAAAAGCTTCACGAGTTTCTACTTGTGGAGGAGGATAAGGGTATCGGCTGACCGTTGATATCTGGAAACGGCTAAGAACTTCATTGAACTGGCTGTTTACTCTTTGAGAATCTGGGTAGTGAATCTCAATAGCAGGGCGTGGAGGCAATGTTTCCGCGAAACCTCGCATGACCTCAATATCTGCACTATTTTCAAATGGACTGCATACAATTACCGAATGCCCTGCTGTACCCAAGGAACAGCCTAGCTGATAGCAAGCCTGCTCAAGCAGAGCTTTCTGTGTTTTGAACATTGGCTCAGTGGGATCAGCTGTAGTTCCACCAATTACAAAAACTCGCATTTAATTATCACGCCACTTAATTACTTCTTTCACTAAATTCTTGAATTAGATTGTAAGCTTTATCTTTTGAACCTTTGTGTTGTACAGGAGTTAGGACAACATTAGTAGCAAAGATATAATAATCGGGCTTTCGATGCGTCTTTTTGGAATCAGCAAAAGCCTCAAGTTCTGATTTTAGTTGTTCTAGTGCCCATTCTCCATCCTTTTGAGAGTGCTGCCTAAACTTTGCTTGAAGAACGATGTAATTATTCCAAGAGTTACCAACTTTTGGATAGCTAGTTTCGCCTTCAAAAGTAGCTTATCGAGCAAGCTGTAGAGTCTCCTAACGGGAAAGTACTCTCACACCGGATCGTGAAAAATGTTGTGCAGCGCATAATGGAGCGAACCAAAGTACCCAATACTTACCAACTGGGGAAAGTATGCCAAATCCTTGCTAAGGACATCCCGGAACTCAGGGGTAAGGGCGGATGTTGAGCGATAGTCAACCATGTGGGCGAGGTCAGTTGTACAGTCACAATGTGGGATGGGTAGTACACTGTAAGAATCGACCATCTCAAGCCACTGAACTACCTGGAATCGGAATGTCAGCAGATGCAGCAGATTAGTGATCGCATCAGTCGGTTACGGGAAAACAAGAGCTTGGAAGAAGCTGCCCGTGCTGTGTTGAAGCACTTGAGAGAGTTGGAACGCTTTTATTTAACCCAGTTCGAGGAAAGGCTTTTGAGTTTTATCGAACAAGACGGAAGCAGTTAGAAAAATCTTTTTTAAGCTGTTACAATTAAAAGCTTTGCTAATAAAAATCTATTTGAATACTATATGGCAGATAAAGAGCATTTAAATCTACTAATCCAAAGTTCAGAAGTATGGAATGATTGGAGGCAAAAAAATACAGAAGTACAACCCAACTTCAGCGAGGCAAATCTTGAAAGAGCAGTTCTTATTAACAGAAATTTACAAGGAGCGAATTTTAAAGGAGCGAATCTCCACGGAGTAAATATCCAGAAATCAGATTTGAGTAACGCAGATTTCATTAAAGCAAACCTTAGCAAAGCTAATCTTATTCAAGTCAACCTTTGTGGAGCAAATCTTAGCGAAGCAGATATTTATGCTGCAAACCTTAGTCAGGCAGATTTAAGTGGAGCAAACCTAAATAAAGTTAACCTTGCAGGGGCACATTTATATAAAACAAATTTTAATGGAGCAAACCTAAGCCAAGCAGACCTTACAATTACCCGATTGATAGAGACAAATTTTGAGAGAGCAAACATTACAGATTGCTTGGTCTATGGTATCTCTGCTTGGGGAGTAAAATTAGATGGTGCAAATCAGTCAAATTTAGTTATTACTCCTCAAGGAGAATCTACTATTACGGTAGATAATCTCAAAGTTGCTCAGTTTATTTATTTACTCATTAATAATAAAGAAATTCGAGATGTTATTGATACTGTAGCCAAAAAAGCAGTATTAATTTTAGGAAGATTTACACCAGAGCAGCTAGAAGTTTTACAAGCGATCCGTAATAAGTTGCGTGAGCTAGGATATGTACCAATTCTTTTTGATTTTACTAAACCAGAATCTCATGACTTTATAGAGACAGTTTCCACCTTAGCTCACATATCAAAATTTGTTATTGCTGATTTTACCGATTCTAGAATCGTACTTGAAGAAGTACCCCATATTGCAAGAAATGTCTCTGTATCGATTCAACCGTTATTTATGAAAGGAAGAGGGAATATTGCTGTCTCTATAAGTAATCTCAGAGTCAATCATCGTTCGATTCTTGATGATTTTTATTATGAAAATCTTGAACATTTAATGCAAAACTTTGAACAAATGGTTATTAGTCCTGCTGAGATGATGGCACAAGAGTTGTTAGAGCGAAAACGTAAGGAAGCTGTTAGAGGGCAAGAATAGCTTGATTAGAAAAAAGAATTAGATAAGAGTAATAGTTATGTACTGTTATTCGATTAAATATTAGCTTGTTAACTTAAATTTATACTGTCATCCAAAAAATACACTGCTACACTAGGGCTATGCAGTGAAAGTTTTAGTATAACTTTATCTAATGAATAACCTGCTTGAATTTGATGTATTTTTAGCGCACAATAGTCTAGACAAGGTTTTTGTAAGAGAAATTGCAAAGAAGCTCAGACGAGGGCGTTTGAAGCCTTGGCTTGATGAAGATGCGATTCTACCTGGTCAAATTATACAAGAGGAAATCCAAAGAATAATTTTACACATTAAATCTACTATTATTTTCATTGGTAAAAACGGATTAGGAAGATGGCAAAAAGTAGAATTAAGAACTTTATATACACAATGTATTGAAAGGGGTATTTTGGTTATTCCTGTTTTACTACCAGGAGTTAGCGATTTCCCGCAAGAACTACTATTTCTTAAAGAGCATAAATGGATACATTTTATTAATAGCATAAACGATGAAAAAGCTATCCAAGAGCTTAAGTTAGCTATTAGACAAACAAAAGAAAACCAAAAGCTAAACAAATCGAATAATCAATCTAAATTACTTAAGCCACCTCTTAAAAAAACAAAATCACAGCAAGAAAATTTAAAGCCTAGTAAAAAGCCAAATACTCATTTAGATCCAAGCCCAGATATTGCTACTTCCAAAAGTAAGACTACAAATATAATACCCAGTGTGAAGCCTACTAATGTAAAACTGTCAAGCACTAGAATAGCTAAAATAAACGAATCAAATCCAGCTTCTAATCGGCGGAAAGCTAAGTCAACTTCTACTATTAGAGCTTCAAAAAATAAAGCAACAACTATTAATAATTCAGGCGCTTGGGTTTTGCTAAACAATAATTTATTTAAAACAGAATTAGTTGAGACTCAAACAGATCAAAGTATCGTACTTAATATTGTATCTACTGATACCGAAAAAGAAGCAATTTTACGTAGATTGCAACCAGAAAATTATAACAAAAAACAAATTACTTATGTTTATCAAAATGATGCAGACATAATGCACATAGAAAGTGTTTTAGTAAAATCTGTAAAAGGTAAAAATAGATTTACTCTAACCCTAAAACCATATTTCCAAGGGCAAATAGATAGTTTTACAGAAATTAATATTAACGGATTTAGTGCAGATAAAATTGCAGAGTTGCGTGCGCGTCTTATTTTACTTAACGAATCATCTATACTTACGAAAACTAATCAAAAACATTGTACACTGAATTATTGTATACAAGGCTATAATAATTCACTTAAAATAGAAAAGTGTATTTTCCTGGATTTATGGAGAAGTCTTAATAAAAAAATACAAGTATTTTTAATTCATGCACGTCTTCTTGCAATTTATTATTTAAAAATGACTTTCACTGTTGAACATATATTAGAGCTAAAGTTGACTTTAATTAATAACAATATGCTATCTGTGCAGTTCCGTGGGCAAAGGAAGCAGTTCTATGCCAATCAGGAACCTGCTTTAATAGAAGTAAAAGGTAATTGCCTTCTCAATATATAAGTTATAGTTTTTTCTTAAACTATGCAGGTAATTTTACAATATAACTTCATCTAATGAATGATCTACCCAAATTTGATGTATTTTTAGCTCATAATACTCAGGATAAGCCTCAAGTAAGGTTTGTTGCGTCTGCATTGAAGCAGCGCAGACTAAAAGTATGGCTAGATGAAGAACAAATTATTCCAGGAAAAATTTTTCAACTTGAGATTCAAAAGGCAATAAATAACGTTAAATCTGCTGTTATCTTTATTGGACAAGCAGGATTAGGTAGATGGCAATATATAGAATTACAAAGTCTCTATAGTCAATTTGTGCAGGCTGAGAATGTAAAAACTATTATTCCTGTATTGTTACCAAGAGTTAATGAAATACCAAAAGATTTGCTTTTCCTTGCCCAACATCATTGGGTAAGTTTTACTAATGGAATAGATGATGTTGAAGCTTTGTACCAATTAGAGTGGGGTATTACTGGACGGAAGCCAGAGCAAAAATCAAACCAGAAACAGGTTATTGAAACCGATGTTTTACAATCTAATGACCTAAGTTCTGCCAAGGGAATAAATTATAAAAAACTACATGATTTTCTAGCGGAGGGAAAGTGGAAACAAGCAGATCAAGAAACTACGTCTGTGATGCTTCAGGTAGCTAATCGACAAAAAGAAGGCTGGTTAGACGTAGGTAACATCAAAATTTTTCCCAGTATAGACTTGCGTACCATTGACACTTTATGGTTAAAGTTTAGCAAGGAACACTTTGGCTTTAGTGTACAGAAGCGGATTTGGCAAGAAGTTAATCGAGACTACGCCAAGTTTGGCAAGCAGATCGGTTGGCATAAGCTTGATTGGGTATTCTACTTCAGTATTACCTACTCTCTTGATGCTCCCCCTGGGCATCTTCCTTGTTCTTATTGCTATATTCTGAGTCAAGTTGGAGCATACAAGTATACAGAGATTATTCCCGTTACACGAGAGGTAGGGCAAGTCGGTAAATTTGCAAAAGATGATCCAGGAGTTGTTTGTCTATTTGCACGGCAAGACTTGTAATATCTAAAATTAAGTATTTTTTCCTGGCATACAAAAAGGACACTGCTACACTAAAGCTATACAGTGGACTCTACAGTATGACATCACCTCAATTTAGTATCAGAATTCCCTCAGAGCTAGAACAGAGGCTAATGGGTTACGCCAAGCAGAATGGTATGACAAAGACAAAAGTGATGATTGATGCCTTAGCTCACTACCTTGGTTGTGCTGAGGATGTGCCACTGACACGCAGAGTTTCTGAATTAGAAAAAAGAGTATCAGCATTAGAGGCTGAGAAAACAGGTAAGTAAAAAGTATGATTTTACTTACTTATAAAGAATTAACCCTTAACAGTGCGACAAACTCATGCCTAAATCTGACCCCGCCAAAATTAAAAAAGTGTCTTTCAGCCTGCCCTTTGGAATAGGTTCTGTGGAATGGGAAGCAGATCCAACAGAGCGTAGAGCAGCTTGGTCGTTGTACGTTGAACTTGTAACCCGCATTGCTGTTCAGCCTTTGGAAGCAGACAATGGACTTTTGCGAGAGGCTTTATCATCCTTGTACAACTTGTTCCCTGTGACACGGCAAGTTCTTAAAGAGGGTGGACCAGATGTGGGAGCAACTCATGATTCAGTTGGCGGGATTGCGATCGCAGTGCTAAACAATGGGTTGCGTCCGTTTCTGTCCAAATGGCATCCACTATTACAGACATGGGAAGCCCAGCGTCCGCCGCACCAGAGTCCGAAAGAGCATGAGTGCAATTGGTCTGAAGAACCAAAATTAAGAGATGAATTGGAATCGTTAAGGAAGGACTTGGAGCAGTATGCGAATGCATTGGCTGTAATTGCTGGTGTGAACGAATAACAAGGAATCTGTAAATGTCTAAGTTTGATGTATTTATCGCTCACAATATTTTAAATAAACCTCAAGTTAGAGAAATTGCTAAACATCTAAGATTGCATCTTTTAAACCCGTGGTTAGACGAAAAATTGTAGATGAGCAAATCTCATTCGATGATTTTTGAGGTTGGTTTAATCGGTGTCGTCTGTTGATATGAAAACCCCTATAAACTCCGAGAGAACGTGAAGTTGTCTGGTACTTTTAATTTAATGCCCATCAAGGTAAACAGTGACTCCAAAAAGTCACTGAAAAGTTGTCTATGTAGATGAAACAATGACTGAATCATTCCACAAAATAGTAATTGCCATTGAAGTTAAATTAAAATATCAACTATTCAATGTTCCTCAACAATTCGAGTAGAATTTTTGCATAGCACATTTGAAAAATTCGATATCTTGCTAAAATCAGCAACGTATAAACTATGAACTCTACCACCGAAAAACGCATCGCCTTGATTTCCGTCCATGTAGACCCAGCGATTGAAATTGGGAAAGAAGAAGCTGGAGGACAAAATGTTTATGTGCGCCATGTGGGTGAAGCACTAGCACAGCTAGGATGGCAAGTTGATATGTTTACTCGCAAGGTGAGTCTAGAGCAAGACTCGATTGTTCAACATAGCGATAACTGTCGAACTATCCGTTTAAAAGCTGGTCCCGTAGAGTTTGTGCTGCGAGATAATCTTTTTGGCTATTTGCCAGAATTTGTAGAGAATTTACTTACATTTCAAATAAAAAACAGCATTACATACCCTTTAGTTCACACCAACTACTGGCTTTCTAGCTGGGTAGGTATGCAGTTAAAGGCAATACAAGGGAGTAAACAGATTCACACATACCACTCTTTAGGAGCAGTCAAATATAACACGATTAAAACAATTCCCTTGATTGCTAGCCAGCGATTAGAAGTGGAAAAACAGGTGTTGGAGACAGCAGAATGTATTGTGGCAACTAGTCCGCAGGAAAAGCGAGACATACGATCACTCATTTCGACCAGAGGCAATATCGATATCATTAGCACTTTTAGTTGGGATGACGTGGCAAATAAGCTAAATGAACTTTATACCCAACTGTTAAGAGAAGAACCTATTTCAAATTCAGTTAAACAGCAACGGCAACCAGTAGCACAGAAATTAAAAACATTTGATTTTGATGTTTTTCTTTGTCACAACAGTCGCGATAAGCCTTTCATTATAAAAATTGCAGATGCACTTGAAGAACGTAAGATAAAGCCTTGGATAGATAAAAACAACATTAGCCCTGGAGAGGAATTTCAAGCAGCAATAGAACAGGCAATTCCCAAAATAAAATGTGCCGCTATTTTTTTCGGTTCACACGGGACAGGAAAATGGCAGAAAGAGGAAATAAAGGCTTTATATCGACAAAAGGTTGAGAAAGAAGAAGAAAAAATTATACTCATCCCTATTTTACTTCAAGGGGTTGACGAAATACCAAGTGAGTATTTATTCTTAAGAGGACATAATTATCTAAAGCTTAAATCTCAAGAAATTCACGGGCAATTTTTAAATGAATTGGTGAAAGGTGTGAAAAGGCTGCATGATTGAGCGTAAGGATTCAGGTCAGGGTTAGCGCGTCTCAAACCCTATTGACAGCGGGATTATGGCAGAGGTACTGAGTTTGAGAGAGCCGCAGCCAACACAGAAAGCATATAGTGATCGTTCATAGCTGCTCGTCGTGATTTTTGGCGAATACTGCGACGAAAAGATGATTCTCGCTCTAATGCATTCAGGGCAATACGACGTAGTAAAGCAAAGTTTTGTGAGCTGTGCAGAGAACGAATTCGGGACTCATCCTCATGAAAGGTAATATCTAATGTCCAACAATACCTTTGCCAATTTACGAGGGTTCAACGCCTGTGGAAACGTTATGAATACGTCCTAAAGAAGTAAGCTTGGCAAAAATCTGGGTTAGTAAAATAGGCTCAGGCATTTCCGGAAGCATTTTTAACATTTCACCAACATATCGAAAGCCACGATAATAAGGATAGCCTCATTTGGCTACTACATTGCCAGATATAAAGCCTACAAGATTGATGATTTCAAAGACATGCGTGTATTCATAATGTTTTTCTAAAATCCTTACTATGCTTTCCATTCAAACAACCTTCCATTCATGCAACTTTCCATCCACGCAAACAATTCCCCACTGTGGAAACTTAACAATGAGCTTTTTAATAAGTACTCCAAGAGCCGGGTCATCACTCCAGCACTCCTGCAAGAATTCAAACCCCGGATTCTGCCCCGAATTTCCTGCAACTTTCAGTTTCTGCATACGCCCCGGTCGTGCATTTGTCCTTGCAACTATCGCCTCATGCGACCACTTTTCAGTGATGGGCGCGGCGGAACAAGCACCTTCATGACAGTCTCTCGGCTCAACACCACAATCTTGATTTTCAGCCAACAACGGAGCAGGTTGACTTAGTACAGCATCCACAAGCGCCAGCGTCGTGCAGTCCATTGCCACAGGCAATTCTTCAAGTTCTGACGCGCTTTCGATACGTTGAGGCGAAGCGCCCCCCAAAGGCGCGTGAGCCGTCTCCTCCTCACGCGGATTTTCAGTTGGCGCGTCAGAACCAACTACCATACCAACAACCTTAGTTGGTTGTTGGTAGGTAGTTAATGGGTTGTTAAAAACGATGTTAGGTTTCTGGAACCCTTGTAAATCCTCACTTTTTTGACCATTCTTTTGGAATGATTCCAAATCAGGCTGGATTTGTTCCACTTTGGGGTGGTTTTCATTCCGTTCGGGTTGGTTTATTTTCTCCCCGGCGTGGACGGCTTTCTCGTCACAAGAATTGGTTTCCGCAGACGTGGACGATTCCCAGTAAAAACGATTGTAATAACCGTGAAGGTTACGGACACGGTAGCTAATCAGTCCTGGTCTACCAGAAGGTAAGCGACCAAACACTTCCTCAAACTGGAATAGTCCTTGAGCAGTCAGCGCCGCACCTGCTTTTTGCAAAGATTTGTAGGTGAGGTTAGTATCGAGTTTATGGGCAGAACCCCCGAATTGTTCAGCCGCTACGCTATCTAACCAAAGCTGCTGCACAGACGGAGGCTGTTGACGAACCCAGTTGATATCCTCAATCGATACCTTGCAATGTGGTCTAATCGATTTCTCTACATCCGTCTGTTTGCGATCGCTTCGCTGTTTGCTGCCACCGTTGATTGCTTTTAATGCTGTAGTCATAATTTCCTCCTAAATTTTTCTGTGCTTTTACCCCCTGGATGACCAAATTGTGAATCATACCCTGACCAAAAATTAACGACATTTTAAGGGTTATAGCCTAAACATCACATAAAACTTTGCATAAAATTATGTCCGCGTGTCCTAATTGTGAATCATAATAAAGCCTAGAGTTGTCATAACTAAAAATCGAAAACTTCTCCCGAATAATTCTCTAAAAATGACTAATAAGTACAACTTAGATGACAAAATATGGTTCAAAGTGACTAAGATATGATTCAATGCGCGTTGATAAGTATTTTTAGGAGACTGTAGTGAAGCAACAAAGCCGTCCTTGTA
>NZ_JAVRBM010000142.1:0-11770 GCF_034531255.1 Nostoc sp. ChiQUE01b
CATTTGTTATTTCGGCATACCCATTTGTTATTTCGGCATACCCATTTGTTATTTCAGCGTACCCATTTGTTATTTCGGCATACCCATTTGTTATTTCGGCATACCCATTTGTTATTTCGGCGTGGACATACGTAATTAAGTTTTGACCATAATCACTGTACAATTACTCTTGCGAGAAATATTCTCAGCAATATTTCCTTGAATCGCTTGTTGCAGTAGACTTTCACGGCTAGCTCCCAAAACAATCACATCACTGTTGTCTTGTTTGGCACAATTAAGAACAGCTTCAGAAACAGAATTGGCACGAACGGGAGTAGCCATCACTTTACCACTAACTCGGCGTTGCAGAAAGCGAACAGATTTATCTAGCAATGTTGTGTCAGGAATCGAGTTAGTTGGCTGAAAAACCTGACATAGCTTGATTTGGGGTGATGTACTTAAAGAAGCCAGAGCAGGTAATAATTTAATTGCTTGGCTGGAGTTAGGGCCGCCTGCCATTGGCAACAACCAACGGTCAAAGGATCTTTTATCATCCAATTTAGCCAAGATAACATCACAAGGAGCCTGTCGAATTATCGTATCCACCACTCGGCTAAAAACTCTACCAGGAGTTGATGTATTGCCTTTCCATCCCATCAGCACCAAGTCAATGTGTCGTGCTTTGACAGTCTCTAAAATTGCCCCAGTAACATTATGGGCAACTCGGATCTCGGTATGAACGGGAATCCGCGAATTCTCTCCTAACAGTATTGCCCGTTGCAAAAGTTGAAGACTTTTGCTGATTTGTACTGGTGTTTCCGATGGGATGCGGCCAGACGCAACGATAATCACTTGTAGGCATTCTATTTCGTAATTGCGATCTTTGGCGATCGCAACTGCCATTTCTAGTAAAGTCTCGGCTGTCTGAGGATGTGAAAGTGGTACTAACAACCTTCCTTTGCCTGTAGCCGGAGCGCGAGTTTGGTAAACCACATAAGAAGGTGCTGATTTGGGTTCTCTTTGTTCGCTATTACCACTCAGTCGCTCTGCTTCTACACGGATAATATCACTACGAGTAATAATTCCTATGAGTTTGCGACCTTCTGTCACGGGTAAGCAGCTGAGGTGATAACGATTGAGTATATGCAGTACATGAGCCAGTGTTGCTGTGGGATTTACTGTCACTGGCTCTGGTGTCATAATCTCGCTAATAGTTGTATCTTTGCCTGACTGTTGCGAAGCAATACTAACTAAATCTTGCTGAGTCACAATACCAACAACTTTACCATTTTCTAAAACTGGAAAGTTGCGATGGTGAGAGTTGGAAAATGCTTGTAGTGCTTCATCAGTACTCATTTGACTAGAGAGAGTTTCGACACGCCGTTGCATCACATCTACGGCACTCAGTTGTGCCAGAAACCCCTCTGTGCTAGGCTCTTTGGTGATGTGAATCCCTTTCCACTCTAGTAGAAGGTCGTAGAGCGATCGCCGATCAATTTTTTCCGCTACTAAATAGGCAACCACAGACGCAATCATCAGCGGTAGCACCAAATTGAAATCTGTTGTCATCTCAAACACAATGATGACTGCTGTAATTGGTACCTTGGAGACGGCGCTAAAAAAAGCAGCCATGCCAACATGAGCATAGACTGTTGCAGCACTCATTCCCAGTAAACTGTGTTCCACAGCACCCACTAAGTAACCAAGGGCAGCTCCCAAGACTAAGGTGGGAACTAGTAAACCCCCTGGCGCTCCAGAGCCGTAGGTAAGAATAATTAGGGTAAACTGAACTAAAAGAGCGATCGCTGCAAATGACCAATTAGCACTACCCACAAGCAAAATTTCTCTCAGCCCAGCATGATCGCGAAAGGCAGCAGGTAAAAAAGCGATCGCCGCACCACTAACTAACCCAGCGATTCCAATTCGCCAGGGTAAACTCAGGTGTAGCAGGCGGCGGTTAATTGCTAGACTCTCAAGGATACCTTTATTAAATAGAATGCCTAGAAATCCCGCCAGCACTCCTAAAATCAAGTAGAAAGGGATTTCCTGAACGAAGAAAGTTGTATCAGGAAGACCTAAATTTAGATGATTCAGATCCAGGCTGTGACTACCATAGAGCCGGGAAATGACTGAAGCGATGAAAGAAGCCAAAATCGCAGTACCAAGAGTTATATCTGATACATCTTGGAGTAATTCTTCCACTACAAAAAGCACACCTGCGATCGGTGCATTAAAAGCCGCAGCTAATCCCGCCCCGGCTCCGGCGGCGATAAGTTGGCGACGATGCTCTGGTGAAGTCGGTGCCCAGTTACTAAGTTGATTTGCCAAAGCTGCCCCAATTTGGACAGTCGGCCCTTCTCGTCCTAAAGGCATTCCAGAACCCAACACTAATGTAGCGCTGATCAACTTCACCAAAGCAATTCGCAGATTTAATGGCATCGGCACACGAGCCAATACGGCTTTGACTTCAGACATCCCACTACCTGATGCTTCCGGTGCGAAGCGCTCTACTAGCCAACCAGCTAAAAGTCCCCCTACTAGTCCAATACCTGGTAGCACCAAGTAGGCAGACCAATGGTAAGAAAGATGCACTCGCCATGCACCTGCCCAATCCACTGTCTGCCCTAATAGAACTGCTGCTACCCCAGAAACTAGACCAATCAGGCAAGCTTCCACAAAAGCCAACCGCCTGGGTTTAAGTAGCTGACGGGAAAGCCTCAACCAGAGAATTTTGCCCCTGGCTAACATATTTTTAGCAATCACTTGTCATCAATGAAGGTATATAAATGTCTGAAATGTCTTACCGTTCACCCTATTTATAGCCTTTCATAAAAAAATGAAATTAGAATAAAATTTTTCTATACCTAAAGATAGATATATGCAGTAGCAATACAGCGAATCTGCCTAGTACCGCTGCGCGGAAGTCAAAAGTCAGTACAATTCGCAATTCGCAATTAATGCCCCAGGATAAATCCTGGGACTTGTACCAAGCAAAGTTTAGAACTTATCTATCCATAAATTAATTTAGGGGCTTGTAGCATCAAGGAATATTTGGTCAAAAGAATTGTATTCCGGGCTTTTCCTTCATTTGGAATGGTGAGGCAGTCCGGTCTTCTCCCAAAGGGAGAGGCTAGCGCCAAGGGGGTTTCCCCCATGAGGAACTGCCGTTAGCGCAGCGTTAGCGAGCCTGCGAGCGTCACCCGAAGGGTATGTTTATTTCCGCCACGATGTACTAGATTAGGATTTACGCATAAAGATTCTCTAGAAAAATTGAGTGTAAAGTTTACTATTAACGCTGCCAATCATACATTAATCGTCCATGACGATCGCGCACAAGTTCCCATTCTCCATGACGATATCGTTGTCCGTGATAACGTATAGAGCGATAGCGCCGTCTATAATAATGTCGTCGATTCCGCTGGCGTTGATAATAATATTTTCCAGTTCGTTGCCGTCTATGATAACGTCGTCGAGTTCGTCTGTGAGCTAACAAAAACTCTTCACTTTGCTCTCCTACTAATTTTGTCTGTGCGTCAATACTCTGTTCCTTGAGAACATTGTTTAGAGTGTTCTCTTTGGCTTCAACCAAAGTAGGTGGATAAATGAAGGCTAATAACAGGAACACAATTGAGGATAGCTTTTTGAAACGGTTCACGTCTTTGCTTTTCCTAAACTATTGGTAATAATTTTATTTAATACTTAAGTTGAGCAATTATATAGTTCAGAATTCACAAACTTGAGTAACGCAAATGTAATTGAAAGTACATCTAGCAGTTCCCATGCAGTACAACGTTATATCGCAAGGTGTAGGGGCACATTGCATCAACGAGAACTGCTATATATTAAATGTGAAGATGCTTAACTACGTCGGTAAACCAGGACAAATGGACACAACAGCGCTCACCAATTTTTAGCTTTCCCATCAAAGTCTCTAGATTTCCTAGCTTGGCATTATATCGCTACAAACTTTCAAAGCTAGCTATGTGATATTGACTTTTTCCCAGATATCATACTCATCAATTGCCAAACTATGAGCTTCTTCCCCTCCTTGCTCATTTTGAAAACTATACTAAATGACAGGATATCCCCACCGATCAATTTCACTAATTCTCAAAATAGCACGCTCGGCAATAAGTCACTGGTATAGTTGCTTTGTATTTTCAAGCATTTGTATTTGTGGTAATTGCAAGATACAAATATAATCACCGACACGTAGATCGTGCCAAGATTGATTTATTGTCATTTTTGAATTGTTTAGTTATGTTGGTTTTCAGCCAGCATAACCTGTGAGATGAGTTTCAAAAATCTTGAAAGACTTTAAATGCTTTAGCCCAACAGTGCATTCGCCATCCTAAACCTTTACAATAAAGCTAAAGTCATAAATACGCTGTTCGGGTCATCAATGTAGTCAGCAAAAGGGCCTCGGTACTCGAACCCATACCGTGCGTACAAGGCTCGTGCTGCAGCGAACTCTGGAATTGCCCCTGTTTCCAAATACAGGCGAGCGTAAGCACGCCGTTCGGCTTCTTTGATGATGTGTTCAAGAATCTTTGAGGCGACACCCTTACGTCGGTGAGCCTTGGCGGTACGCATTGATTTGATTTCACCACTTCTTGAATCTAGTTCTTTTAGTGCGCCGCATCCGAGTAATTCCGATCCCTCCCAAGCCGTCCAGAAAGTAATATCAGGCGAGCGCAATGCTTCCAAATTAAGAGTATGAACACTTTCAGGCGGTGTCATCTCATGCATATTTTCGATATGCTCCTGCAGAAGGTCAGCAATCTTTTTACCTGTCAGGTCATCTGAGCAGATTTGCAATCGACTCATCTCCTTCATTTGCTAAGAAATTCTACTCTCTAGAGCAAACAAGATATGCTGAATCAATTCAGCACTGCTGTAGCAAAAAATGCTCTCGCTAGCCATAGTTAATTAGTTTTTTGCAGATTGCTAATTGTAAAAAATATTTCATCATCAGCGATCTGGCTATTATAATCAATGTTAATTTGAGTTGGATAACCAAGTATTGGATCGTATTGTACAGTTAAGTTTGCTGCTTTACGAATCAGCGCATCCCTAATGATATTAAAGAGTTTAGGAATTGTATTATATTGTTTAAACAATTCTGCCTCAGCTGGCTGTTTCGTTGCTTTATAAGTAATAGAACTTGTGACTCGATTGCGTACTTTAATAATCACTGGTTCTGTGGCTTTAGGTAAACAATTGCAACTTCTAGTGAATTCATAGCGATAGTTAGAGATTTTTTGCCGTCTCCATAATCGGTAATTAATCTTAAATTGTTCCAAGGCTAAACTACTAGGCGCGGGTGTTTTGGCTACCTGTATAGGAGGAGGTTGAGATATTACAGGTGCACTAAAACCTAAAGATGCCACTAAAATAGCACTAATTGCAATTGGTAGGCGCATATAAATCCATTCTTAACTCCAACTGCTCACTTTAACGTAGCTTCAAGATGATTGCCAAAACATTGAAATTATTTGTGACACTTAAAGCTGGCATGGGAAAGAGGACTTGGGGACAAGGGGAAAGACTTGTTGTAAGTTCTATAATTTTAACACCTTTATCCTATAATTTTCTGTAGTTTTACCTAGATTCTCCGCTAACTGCTCTTACCCTTTGTTCTTCACATCGGGTTATCAGCTATATATGTTTTTTGGGCGTTGCATAATAGAGGGATGAATTGAGATTTTCTACTGTGTATTGTCCATACTGTGAGTCTACTGAAATTAGAAAAAATGGGAAACAAAGAGGTAAACTTGCATCACATTTGTGTAAAATGTGGTCGTCAATTTCTCGATGCCTATAGTCCACCAAAAGGATACTCAGATGAGATAAAACAAGACTGTTTAAGGTCATACGTTAATGGTATGGGATTTCGAGCGATCGAGCGTGACAAGGGAAGCCAACTGCGATCGCATATTATAAGGAAACGCTCAAAAAGAATGTTGACGGTTCTGGCAAGCAGCTGCTTAACGGTAAGCACTTATAAAATAGGCTAATGTCTAAGGTTGCAAATATGCTGTTTCGGGAGTTATCGAGAGCGATCGCAAATCAGCAAAATTAATTAACCGTCCAGTGGACATCACCAACGTGTCCACTGGACGATTGAAATGTCACAAAAATTGTTTTATCAGCTTAGGGAGTTGGAGCCGTCAACGTGACACAAGCAAAGATTTTGACCAATGGAGGATCTGAGCAATACAAACGCAGCAAAACACAAATTCTGCTGTACCTGTGGAAGATACTGTACAGAAGATGAACAGTACTTTCCTTTTGCTGTACAATGCCTTTGGTGCTACACCTTGCAAGATGTCATGAAGCAGAAGAGATTTTTTATAATTCCCTACAAATTACTAATTCCTTACAAATTACTAGAGTGAATTACAAATGATATTAAATCTCTACCAAAACGGACTCCCGCAGCTTGCCAATCACATCACTCAGATTACCCGTATTCAGGCGGTAACTCAGAGGATGGGCAATCAACCGCGCCGTACTTTGATACAGACTAGCAATTTCAATCAAACCATTTTCACGCAAAGTTCGCCCTGTAGAAACCAAATCTACGATCGCTTCTGACATTCCAGTAATTGGGCCTAGCTCTACTGAACCATACAATGGCACTATTTCCACAGGTAAATCCAGACTATGGAAATATTCACGAGCACAATTTACATATTTTGAAGCAACTCTACCATGCGGTGGTAAATCTAAAGGCGATCGGTAAGAACTTGATGCTTTTACCGCTACCGACATGCGACAATGCCCAAACTGTAAATCTACTAAGTGGGCAACTTGCGGCTGCTTCTCCCGTAACACATCGTAACCAACAATCCCCAGTTGTGCTTGACCATATTCCACATAAACGGGCACATCTTGTGCGCGCACCAGTAAAGCTTTTGCAACTCCCTTAGTGTCAGGAATTTGAAGTTGGCGAGTTCCTGAATCTAAGAAAGCACTAAAATCTAATCCGACAGCTTGTAGCAAGCGGATGCTATTTTTAAGTAGTTCCCCTTTTGGCAATGCAACAGTCAGCATTTTTTTAATTGGTATCCTTAACGTCTTGGCAGTTGAATAATATTGAGAATATCTCTATATGCTTACCACAAGCAGCATGAGAATTTTATTAGTTGATGATGAAGTTGAACTAACTCAACCCTTGAGCCGCTTGTTAACTCGTGAGGGTTACGCTGTAGATGCCGTTTATGATGGGACATCTGGCAGCGAACTTGCACAAGTAGGCACTTATGACCTACTTATTTTAGATTGGATGCTGCCAGGAAAAACGGGGTTAGAGATTTGCCAGGAATTGCGACGCCAAAGCAAAACCACTCCCGTATTGTTTCTTACAGCTAAAGATACTCTTGATGACCGCGTACAAGGTTTAGATGCTGGTGCTGATGACTATTTGGTTAAACCTTTTGAACTGCGGGAGTTATTAGCAAGAGTCCGTGCTTTATTGCGTCGTTCCGGTACTCAAACTTATGAAACCACTACCGGACGTTTAACCGTTGCTGATTTAGAACTCGATTGTGAAAATCAAGTAGCCTATCGCCAAGGACGAATAATTGAGCTATCGCAAAAAGAAAGTCAGTTGTTGCAATACTTTATGGAACACACTGGACAACTTCTGACTCATGCCCAGATTATGCAAAATTTGTGGCAAGAGTCAGAACAACCCAGTAGTAATGTAATTGCGGCATTAATTCGTTTGCTGCGCCGTAAGATTGAGGTGGGTAGAGAAACTATGTTGATTCACACAGTCTACGGCAAAGGCTATCGTTTCGGTGCTTCTTCAGTGGAGTCAGTTACTAACGGATAAGCATTGGTAACGAAACAGGTTATATTACTAACAAACGGACAAGCTGTCGTTACTAACGAATAAGTGTTGGTAGCAAAACAGGTTGTATTGGTAAGAATGCATAAGTTGTCGTTATTAACGGATAAGCATTCGTAACAAAACAAGTTGTGTTGGTAACGAACGGACAAGCTGTGGTAGGAACTATAACTTTATTGCTAACAACACGCACAAGGGTATTAAGGTTGATGGTACCCATTCAATAAATCGTTGATAACTTGGAAGCGCAGGAAAAGCAGGACACCATTGCTGTTTGACATGATTCAAATAAAAATGCTTGAAATTCCAGTAGTGATTTTGGTGAAAAGCGATGATAATTGTCATTATTTCACTTAAACACAGGCTTTTAGCGCGAATACGTTTTATTTCTCGTCAAAATTACAAGCCGTTGTAGCTTCTGAGTTGTGAGAGCTAATGCTGTTTAATGCTAGATGCTCGGTGGAGGCTCTGTCTTAACAGCTTATCTGTTATTTGCCAGTTAGTGACATTGATTTTACTAATGTTAACGTGAGTTCGACGGATAGAAAAGCGCAAAAAGCTTGCTATGTATGAATTTGCTTAACTGAGGATACAAAAAGGCGATCGCTACGATTGATTGAGAAGTGGCAAAAAAGTCACAAAAAAATGCCGAGACTAAGAATATCTAACAAAAACAAGGGTCTCGGCTATGTCTACCATTGTATCTCGCCTCGACATCACCCAAATTTTCTGCGACGTAGATGATTTCTGTAACCAATGGGAAAGTCTCTGGCAGCAAGTACCACAATTACCATCGACAGCAGGAGAACGACGCAGCACTTACAGTATGCATCTATCAGAAGTGATGACAATAGTTATCGCATTTCATGGCAGCGGATATAAGACTTTCAAGGAATTCTATACCCTGGATGTGCTTACTCGTTGGCATGGAGCATTTCCTAATTTAGTCAGCTACACTCGGTTTGTGGAACTGATGCCCTGGTGCTTAATGCTGTTATGTTGCTTTTTACATACACGAACAGGAGAAATTACTGGAATTAGCTTTATCGATTCCACCCCAATTAATGTTTGTCATAACTGTAGGGCACATTCTCACAAAGTGTTTAAAGGATTAGTTAAATGGGGCAAAAATTCTGTAGGCTGGCACAATGGAAGTAAGCTTCATTTAATTATTAATAATTGTGTAGAATTACTCGCATTTTCACTAACCCCAGCAAATGTAGACGACCGAAAACCCGTTCCAGACATGACTAAGGATTTGATTGGTAAACTCTTTGGTGACAGAGGATATATCTCTCAAAAATTATTTGAGGAGCTATATGAACGAGGGTTGCAGTTAGTCATAAAATCTAAGAAGAAAATGAAAAATCCTTTGGTAAAACTGATTGATAAGATTCTATTACGCAAACGTGCTGTAATTGAGTCAGTCAATGACCATCTAAAAAACATCTGTCAAATCGAACACTCTCGCCATCGTAATCCATTTAACTTTTTGGTTAACCTGATGGCCGGTTTAGCTGCTTATACCTATTTGCCTAAAAAACCTTCGATTGATATTTACCCAAAAGATTTGCCTGCTCTACCTTTTGCCATTTTTTAGTTCTGTTGAACTCACGTAATCTTAGCGATCGCTTCGCTCTTTAGTGTCCTGTTTCTCGCGCTTTATATCTAGCAAGCTTTTCGGCTTTTTCTAATAGTCGAACTCACGTTAATGTTACTTGTTTTACTGTTCCATCCTATTGATTAAGGAATTACATTGGGAATAATTTTGTTTAATTCTTCGCAACGCTCAAATTTACTTCTATTTGTGTAAGCAAAGTAAGATGCTGTCGCTAAAAGTAATATTAGAACAATAATTAGCGAATGTAAGACTTTCTCGTTTTCTCTGCCGGAAATTCTTAATTGTCGATTTTGTTCTGCCAAAGCTTCTAAATCAAGTTGTTTATATATAATTAAATTTTTAATGTCGTAATCGTCTAAACTTTCTTCCTTTATTTTTGTTTCAAGTTCTTCCCTAATTTCTTGTCTTCTTTTATCTCGTCTAGCTTCATTGAAGCCATGAAAATCAAACATTATGATTTACTCTTCAAGAATAATCTCAAGATTTGCGATCGCATTTGTCCATTTGAATAAGTGCGATCACACTTCTCATAAAATGGATAAATGTGATCGTGTAATAAAATTAATCTTCAAGACGTTTGGGACAAAAACCAAATTTCTCTAAGAGCGTATATATAAGTTCAATATTAGGACAGTTCCATTTAACATAAACAGCTTCAGAGACATTTAATTCAGGTTCGCCCACACCAGCCCACGCGGTATAACCAGGAATCATAACCTCCCTATAAACTTAAGCTTAAAAGTAACAGGGAAAGTTACAAGCTATATCAACAGCAATAGTTGCAAGTTTAAAGTGGGTAAGGCTTGCATTGATGACGTAAATTTGTCTCAACGCCATTTAATTTGTCACTGTACATCTAATTTATCGGAGGATTTAGGGGAATCTAAAACTTTTTGTTACCCAGAAGAGGACTTTTCAAACAACCTCTTAAGATTTACCCAAAAACTGATTAATTTGAAGTTGCAGTTTTTCTCGTACTTGTTGTGCCTGTTGATAAGCTGCTGCACGCCCTTTCTTTGAGTGGTTATCCAATCCTGCTGGTTGCAAAGGGCCAATAAAGTAACGCAAACGAGTTTTCATTGCCCAAACTCCCATTGAGGGAAACAGAAGTAAGGCAAACATTAAAGGCGACAAAGGTAAGAATGGTAGTTTGACTAGTCGTTGCAATTTGGTAAAATTAACAGCCCAAGGATGCAAAAATTCACTACCGATGCAAACTACTGGCAGAATGGAAATATGATAGCGATCGCTCAACTGAATAAAACTCACATCAAACTTTTCTAGTTGATAGCGTCTCCTCCAACCTTTCAAAGGCCCGCGAATACCTTCGGGTGCATATAAAAGAATTTTACCTTGAGCGTTCGTCAAAGACGTTGGCGAAGCCATCGCGCCCTCAAAATCATTTAATTCGGCTCGCACACCACCTAAAACCTGCGACCATTGAGGTGGTAACCACCAAATCACCCAAGGATGCTCAAATAATACTGGATTTGCTATGGGTTGTAATACCCATCCTTTAGCTTCACTTAATAAATAACCCAAGCTTAAAAAGTCCCAAGGAAAACACATCCCCGCATGATTCATTGCCACAATCAATGGCCCAGTTGACGGCAAGTTTTCAACTTGTTGCAACTCTCCCCGAAAATAATATTTAACAATAGGGCCAAGAACTTCTTTGCCAAAAGCTTGTTGATATTTAGGATCAAATTCACCAACTTCTTTTCGGGGTGAACGAAAACCCAGACGCAACCAGCGACTCAGCAACGCTAGATAAAATCCGCCAGGAATTAAAAATAATCCATATTCTAGCCAATTCCAACCATCTGAATCTGTGTGATAGTGCTGCCAATGGCGGTTGAATAAAATTAGCCACCCTGGAGGATACCAAAGACAAAACCAATCAAACCAGCTAAATATATAGCCTTCACCTAGTGCATTTTCCTGTTGACTGTTTAATAATTTTTCAGAGTGCTGATTAGTCAAAACAGTTAAAGATTAGGATTAGGCAAAAGTTTTATTAAGAGCGGATCTTCAGGAGGCAAGAGGAACCGATGTTTTTAAACATCGGATTGTAGCAAAGACGCTTTGTATCGAGCGGCACTTTCCGCTTGATACAATTCTTTTTTTTGACTGGGCAATGACCCAAAACTAAAGTTTTTACTTCTGCCTGGTTGTTGAACGTAGTCGAAACACTGCTTTACCACAAGAAGGAAGGTTTCAAGGATTTTTGAGCTTATTAAATTACCCAACAAGTCTAACAAACAAAAAGCCCCAAGCAATGATGTGAGCAAGGAGCTTATAGTTTGAGTTAAAAA
>NZ_JAVRBM010000143.1:0-11551 GCF_034531255.1 Nostoc sp. ChiQUE01b
CTCCGTATTTATTTATCTTTACATAGTTTAGTTTTTTCGCGCCGACTTACTTACAACAGATTAATGAATTCGACAGAATCATCCAAGTTACGCGCTAGTTCCTTGAGGACTCGACCGGGAATAGTAAATTGGATTATCTCTTCAGATTCTACTTGTTTACGGGGTTTTCTACCAATTCCTTGAGTTGAAAGTTCAGTGGTTGCGACTCGATGCCCATCAGTACCAATAAACTTTAACTTCTCCTGTGTAAGTTGAATATGAACTCCGGTCAAGATATATTTATTTTCATCAGTGCTGACAGCATAAATTACACCTTTCAAACCATCTTTGAAAACTGTTGTCGGCAGAGGAATGGGAGTAGCATCAATTGTAGAACTGGGTGGAAATTCTTCAGCACTAATGCCTCTAATTTCATATTTTCCATCAGCATCAGATAAACCCAGAGAGCAGATTTTTGTTTGCTTCTCCTCATCAATAAGCTGTATAATCTGAGTCTGACTACTGAGGCTAATATTATCATTAGGGCAATGCTTAACTATCTCAAATAGCATTTCCACTGGCACAGTGATTTCACCCTTGAGCAACACTTGGGCTTCAAAACTTGCCTGAATTGTTAATGCTAAATCAGTAACAGTTAAATGTATCTGTTGTGTTTCGATATCTGCAATGATTAGAGCATTAGCAAGAATCGGATGGGTAGGTTTAGCTGGGGTAGCACAACTAACTAGAGAGAGCGCATCGTGAAATTTAGTTTGTGAGCAGATTACCTCCATTCCTGATTCTATAAGTGGTTGAGAGTTTAACTCTGATTTGACAGAACGTTTATTAGTACGCTTATTTGAGATAGGCTCAGTTGAAGTATCAGCATCTAGAGATGTACGTTTTTTCTTTTTACCTGTAGATATTTCTGGGATATTTGTTGATACTTCATTTTCGGCTTTAGGAGTAGCTACACTTGTTTGTTTTGTCTGATTGGCAGGCTTTACCCTTTGTTTCGATGCTGTTTGAGTCATGATAATTTATTTCTGGTTACGTCATTGTTAGAAAGGTGACTGCGATAGCAGAAAATAAAGGATGTGAAGTTTTGAATCAGATGCTTTTACTCTGTGAGACATACGGAAGTTTACTGATATATCCCATTTAACCGCTCTCAGGTAAGCCTTTATTCTAATCGTAGCTTTCGGAGTATCAGGCTCCGCTCCTGAATTATTTCTACAAATGCCTCCAAAAGTTCTTTCCAATGCTTTTTAAACTGATAACTTTGCTGTTATTAGCAGATTCTTCTGTAGTGTTATCACCCAGCATAGAATCAGTTTCCAGCAAAGAGTTCAGCAGTGATAGTTGATGTTCAACATCTGCCACATCGCGGTATATTCGAGACGGGTCTATTTTCATTCCTAAAGGTGTAGGAACAATTTTTAAATATTGGTTTAATATCTCTAGATAATTTCTATTGGCAAATTGTCTTTGTGCTACATAAGGGCGCAAAATCTCCAGTAATTGGATAGCTCTTTTGATTTCTAGAGAATCAGAAGTACTATCAATTTGAGGTTGGCTTTCTCGGTAGCCTTTCATTTTCTTCTCAGCCACGAGATTGTGGAATTTAGAAACTGCTTGTTGATAATTACCGAAAGAGTGAACTTTTTGCTGAGATTTGTAGCCGACCCTACCCCACTCAACAGTTAGATTACCTTGCTCAACTTTTGCACTCCAGAATTTGTTACTGTTCTGAGCCGCATTTACAAATATTAAGTAAACTTCCATATTTTTGACATATTTTAGAGTAAAGTATTGCCATGTCAAATGAATATCTCAACAACAGATGTTCATTTGACAAAAGCTTCAAATCATTACTAATTTGGGAATACCTAATTAGTACGGAACCTGGAAGTACGCAGACCTTTTTTAGACATCTGCACAGGGCTAGAAGCTGGTCGGGCAATCTTTGACCAAGACTGCATCCGCTCAACAGCAGCAGCATCTTGAACAGCTAAAGGGGTGATGTTGTGCTGGCAATTTTCTAAATCAGCCAGTGTAATCTGCTGAGGTCTTCCCTCATCAAAAGCTAGTAGTGCTGCTTCTGATGCCAATGTTTCTAACTCAGCACCACTAAACTTGTCAGTACTAGCAGCGATCGCCTCTAAATATTCCTGCGGAACTTCTATACCAAATCGTTCTAAGTGAATCTTGAGAATCTGGCAACGTTCCAACTCAGTAGGCAGGTCAACGAAGAAATTCTCGTCAAACCGCCCTTTTCTCTTGAACTCAATAGGCAGCGCTGTTGGGTCATTACAGGTTGCCACCACAAACACCCCCGCCGTACATTCAGACATGAAAGTGAGGATATTTCCCAGAATCCTTTGTGAGACTCCAGAAGTATCGCCATTAGCTGAAAGTGCTTTCTCAACCTCATCAATCCACAAAATACAGGGTGCAATAGCTTCAGCAGTTTTGAGTGCGCGACGGACATTGCCCTCAGATTCTCCAACCAAGCTACCAAGCATTGAGGCAATGTCTAATTGCAGCAGTGGAAGATTGAGTATGGTTGCAATGTTCTTTGCCACTATCGATTTCCCTGTCGCTGGTGGCCCTGCCAGTAGCACTCCTTTAGGCTGAGGTAGATTGAGCGATCGCGCTTCTTGGGAAAATAACCGGCTGCGGCGTTGCAACCAATCCCGCAATAAATCCAAACCACCAAAGGGTATGGTCGCTGATTTACCCAATTCAATACCCATCTGAGACAGTAGGCGGGTTTTGTATTCGACAACCAAAGGGATGACCGTAGTATCAATTACTATACCTTTAGAAGTTAATCGCTCCTTAACAGTGAGCCGGAGAAAGTCGCTGATTTCCTCCAGCGTCAAGCCTAAAGCTGCTCTTGCCAAGGTTTCTTTATCTTCAGTGGTGAGAGATACGGTAAAAGTTACCTCTTGCTCACTGGCAGATTCTTGCAAGTATAGTAAATATGATTCTAAGTGGTCTTGAATTTGCTCAATGCTGGGCAAAGGAACTTCACAGCAAGGAATTAGTCTCAGCAAGGATTCGTGCAGTTGAATGTTTTGACCTAAAAACACAATTCGCTTTTCAGTCGGTTTGAGGCGATGGTACAAGTTTTTTACTCTGGTGAGGATTTCCCAACTCAATTGCAGGGAGTTTTTACCCACAAAAGGGTGAACATCTCCCAAGATGAAAACCCCATTACCGCCGAAATTGTTGATGTACTCGAACACATATATTAAAGGGTCTATGTTATGAGGCTTTTTATAAGTTTCGACTGACTTGAACACCAGTCCACCGTCGTCAGCAATCAGACATTGCTCCAAGCCGGAAACTCCCAAATTCCAGAAGTACACAGGACTGTTAAGTTTGTCCATCACTTCAGTAGTTAACCACTGAATGATAGTGGCTTCTTCGGGGGACAGAACATCTATTGCCACGATGGGTATTTGAGAGTCAATGGTGGTAATCAGGTTTGATAGTTTCATTGTTGCGAATTTTGATCGGGTACGGGAGAAAGTTCTTCGTGAGTGGTAACAAGATGCACGACTACTTCGTAAACTTCGGCATCGCCGTTAAACACTTCAGCAACTCCAGAAGAATTTGGATGAGCAATGGCGGAAATTAGAGCATTGAGTAGCGCGCACAGTCCTTCCGCGTTTCCTTTGAGAATTACTGGTTGCCGCGCTCCTTTTGAGGGGTAAATATGGAGCATCGGATAATCTTCAGGTAGTTCGCTCATAGAAAAATTGTGCGGGGGGATTTTCCTCGTTCCCCCATCGAATGTTTATTGGTGGAATGGCACGTTTGTTTATGTGAGGAACAAGGAGGACACGAAGACAAAGAGGAATTATTAAAAAAGTCCTTCCCCTATCTCCCTTGTCTCCCCACGCTCCCTTGTCATCATTTATTGGTGCAGCCGTTGTTGATGAGTAATCGTGCTACGAAGCTGTTGCTGAGATTCTGGTTTGTAAGTGCGATCGCCCTTTACCACACCCAAAGCTTCCTCAAAGGGTTGAGTTGCTTCTAGGCACGACAATCCCTCAAATCCCTCGGCTTCTATTTTCACTTCGCCTGTAACAGTGTCAAAATGTATCAATATTGCCCGTTCCATAAGTTACCTCCGTACTTGTTGAGTTTGCTGATGTGCTGAAAATGCGAGACGCAAAGTATGTACCTGACCATTGGTTTGTTCTGTGATGGTGCATTCTCCCAGATGTTCTTGTAACTGGGCTGCTTTAGCGCGAACCATCTTCTGTCCGTAGGCTTGTATTAAGGTGTGCGAAAAGAAGTCTTCTCCTAGTCGGGGTACAGTTTCATAGGCATCATGGATGAGTTGATACACCCCTGCCTCCTGATCCCACTTAAACCCGATATCTGCGCGGACACTTAAACTACGGCCAGGGACAACAATCTCAGCACTTTGTCCTTGGGAGTCGTCGTAATAACCTCTCAGGGATTGTGGTTTTTCATAAACTTGAACGGTAAGCTGCAAATCTTGTAGAGCTTGTACTAAACATTCACGGTTAGTTAGTTTTGTAGTGACAGTTGAAAAATGTGACATTTCCTACCTCTAAATACTGTGGACTGGTAAATTAATGGGAACAGTGCTGATAGACAAGGAAGCAAAAAGTTCCTTCCCCTCTCAGTTCCGTAGCAAGCTTGGGAAGTGTGGGCGTATTGTCTTCCTCTACACCCACACCTCGTTTTCGATCAACGACGATACAGACACGTTCTTGATTGTTTTTTCTAGCGAAGTTTGAGAGACATCGCTGTAGCTTTGGTTAAGCCCATACCCTCATCACTTGCTAATCGTTGGAGATGGCGTTGTTCATCCAGAAGCTTGGAGCAAATTTCATCCATTTTTTCCTGTAACTGAGAACGCCCTTGTGAATCCAGCTTTTTAGCATCCACAGAAGCGTTTTCGAGAACATTTTCTAGATGAGCCATCATTTGTCCAAGGCTGCTACCTGCTTCAAAACTGGCGTTAGCCAAAAGCATTTGGACTTTCTTGAAATGGCGTTCCATCTTCTTCTTGAAGTTGACTGGCTTGCGTCCTGGTTCCCAATTGCTCAAATCTTCGAGCAACTGGGCTGCTAGTTGTTCACCTCCAGCGATCGCTGATTCTCTCAGTGTTTGTTCTAAATTTCTGTCATACTGTTCGATAAACCGACTTATTTGCCCTAAGCATTCAGCTTGTTTCTCTGACAGTTGTTCACTGATGGCGGGAATAATGACAGGACGACCAATTACTACTTGTAAATAGTCCTCTAGTTCCTTTAAACAGGGAAAAGCTTTTACTAGGTTCTGCTTAACTTCTTGTTGTTGTTCTACAGATAACTGCCAAGCATTGAGTGAGAGAAATTTGTCAATACGTTCTTGATAGTCTATGTACCCCTTTTCATACTCTTCTTTCAGTTGAGTGCGTAAAACAGGTGCAATATTATCTCGAATTTCGATTAGTTGACTCCAGACCAAGGGTGCTAAGTCTATAGGACAAATCCAATCACCATTGTCATAATTCATCCATTCTTGGACTGAAGTAATTTCTTGCCTTAATTGGCTTGCTGCTTCGTCCAAAGCTTTGAAAACTTTGATGCCCTTTAAACCAACTTCTGAGGTTGTAACCTTCACTAAGTCAGATTCTTGTTCATCTTGAGAATATTTGAGAACATCTGTCCATTTTGGAGCATTACTTTTGGTTGTCTTCTTTAACTGAATCTTGAAACGGATGCGAGTTTTATTCAGCTTAGAGAAGTTATATCTTTCAACAACAGCGTCTTTCAGAAAGGTTTTGCTTGAATTAGCAATCACTGAGTTTACCACATTCACTATGAACAATAATGTTTCTTCACTTCAGTAAAATAAAGCGTAAGCTTTACCTTTTCACCACTCATTTGGGCTATAATTTTATTCATACAAATCATTTAACTGCTTACTAAATATAGATAAGTTTGATTGTAATTAAAAAAAATTGAGACTAGAAGGCAGCTACGATCAGATTATTAGCTGAAATACTGTTAAAAAAAATACAGCCTTTCTATAGTTAATAAGCAGTTATTAAAGTTAGCAAACGTTTAATCAGACATTATTTATTTCGATTTATTAATCTAGCAATCATAAGCTAATCGCCATTTATTTTTCCAGATTTATTCGCTTGTAGTAAGGGCTTAAGCCCTACTTTCATGCAACTTAAATGCTCATTAGCTTATTTGATTTGTGATTTTCACAAGGCACAGAACCCCGATTTATTAGATAAATAGGGGTTCTCATTGTTGACGAATGATTAATCTGAATTTGGCATTGAGCCGAGATTCACGCTAAAACGGAAATAGAAGCTGAAAAAGCTTATCCTATATAAATTTCAGCTTTTTAACTCTCCCATTTTACCCAAACATAAGAAGACTACAAGCAGACATAGCTTAGTACATAGTTACTAATTAATCCAGTCAGAACTTAAATACCAACTTATGACCCAAAGCTGGTAAAGTACCACATGTTGGTAACAATGCTCCACGAAAAATTAATACTTTAAGCCACCTATTCTACAAAATGGCTCATACGTTAACTGCTTCCCTTAACCCGGTTTTCTGCGGGAATGCTACTCATACCCCAGTATCGGTGTATTTATATAAAGTAGTGTTCACATTTTTGGCTTGGGCTGGTACTCAATCCCGTAGAAAAATATGCGCTTAATAGTACAACTTCTTATTTTCATGTTATTATTAGTGGCTCTATTGGTTATCGTTATTTCGATCAAGTCTCCGTCTCATAATTCTTGGCAGTGGTTCACATCTAATAGATTTGAAATTGGCATCGGCATGTTGCCAGTTCTATTTACCACCCTATATTTTTTCTACAAAAAGCAGCAGAATCGGATATGGACAAGCCCTAAATGGCTAAAAAGGGAGTGGGTCTTTATTCTTATAATTTCACTTTTTTGGTTAGTCTATCTTGTATTTATGCCACTTAAGCATATGAACAAATTGGAGCCTGAAATAACGATTAACCTATGTGGCTCTACTACGCTTGGGGAAAGATTTGCTCCTCTCTTTATCCAAGCAATAGCTCAAAAAAATCATGCTGTTAGTATTGAGAGTAAAACGGAAACCGCTAAAGATATATACACAACTGATGCGGAATTTAACAAACACCGTAATAATATTATATTCAAAGAGTTTTCTAGGGTAAGATTTATTATTGATTATGAAGGGACTGAAGATGGATTTGACAAGTTAAATAAGAAAGAATGCGATATAGCGATGGCATCAACTACGCCTACAAAAACATATCATCAAGAGATAAAATCTTTTCCAGGAATAACAATAGGAGAAGATGCTATTGTAATCATCACAAGTCAAGAGAAAGAGAATTTAAGTTCTAAGGAACTTAAGGATATATTTGAAGGTAAAAACCAGGAATGGGAGGTATTTTGTCGGAACAAATCCGGGACAAATGAAGAACTTAAAAAAGAATTAGAATTAAACATAGACCTAAACAACTTCTCTAACTGTAATTATATCGATGACAATAGTGAAATGTTAGAAAAAGTCTCCGGAGATCATTCTAGAAAGTCCATTGGCTATGTTAGCTCCTCATTCCTGAGTAGCTTGCTCCAAGAAGAAGGAAAAGACTTTTATATCGTTAAAGTAAATGGAATTTACCCGTTCTTTACACCGGAAAGAAAGCCTTCTACAAATTCTTCTACAAATAAAGTTGATTTTAAATTTATTAATGATGAATATCCACTACGACGTAGTTTATACCTTTACCCTCAGACATATGAAAAAGATGAAAAGGATAAATTAAAAGATATTGTAGATAAAATAGTGAATTATGCAGTTTCAGAAAATGGGCAGTCGATTGTTCAATCGGTCGGTTTTGTGAGTACATTTAGTACAAGGCTTGTAGCTAAAGATGGTTTAACCGGAACAGCTCTTTCTAAGATATTATCAGACACAGACGATATCTATGATTATATAAAAAGGCACAGTCAGCAATCCAATGATTTTGCTGCCCACACTGTCTTTTTGCCAAAGAACGGGAATCTTCCTGAAGAGGAGGAAATGAGGGGATTAAGTAATTGGTGGTCAGAAATTAGAAAAAAACCACTGACAGATACACTGGTACTAATTGGTCATTCAAGCCCAAAAGGAGTATCTCCAGATTACAACTTAGGCTTATCTCTCACAAGGGCAAAGCAAATAAAATATATACTACAAAAAGAAAAAGAAGGTGCTTCCAACATAATTATTTATGGTTTAGGTTGGGAATATCCTATATACACGCCGCCAGAAAAAAATCAAAGGGTGGAAATTTACTTTCTAAGTAAACTACAGGAGATTGATAAGAAACTTAAAGCGGCTCGCCAACAGTAAGCTTGCCAAAATGGCTAAAGTTACTCTATCTGCTAGTTGTCGAGTCTAAGCACGAGAGAAGAAGACAGACCTCAACCTCAGAAAATCTCACCCCCATAAACCATAGCAAAAACTCCCATCCCAAAATATTATCCTTCCCTAAAACCCCAAACACAGGTAAATGTCCCCGAGGAGCATTGTCGAGCTCAAAAGTTAACTTGGAATAATGCAACCATCTCCCATTCTTCCGCCAGCCAACGTTATCACCGAGTTTGTTGTTAGTTTCTTCATCTACTTTTTCCCCGACTTCCTGCCAAATTTGCTTCTGAATACTGAAGCCAAATCGACTTTTACTGTAATACTGCCAGAGTTGGTCAATGGTGCGTAAGTCTTCACATGGAAAGCTCCTGATGTCTTCTCTTGTCACATCTTTCCAGCTATCTTTGTCGATCACCGTTAGCATCTTATCGGCTGTTTCTTGATCTGCTTCCCTCCACTTTCCGTCTGCTAGAAGATTGCGGAGTTTGGTGTAGTCAATATCCTTTTCACTTTTGAGTTCTACCGCTTGACTTGAGTCGATAACTTCTTTATTATGCGCTGGTTTTATTGGCTCTTTTTCTCTTAATTGTTGTTGCAGAGACTGGATGATTTCTAATTGTTCAGATATTACTGACTCTTCTTCTCCTAATTGTTGTTGCAGAGACTGAATGGTTTCTAATTGCTCAGATATTATTGACTCTTTTTCTCCTAATTGTTGTTGCAGAGGTTGGATGGTTTCTAATTGTTCTGATATGAGGGAGTGCAAGAGTGTTAATTGTTGTTCTAGCTGATTGATTTTGGAGTGAAGTTGTTTGATTTCACTTTGATGTTGAGAATTCGGTGGAATATCATTGGCACCTTTCTCATATTTTATTTTGTCTACAATAGCATTTAACTGAGGTGCGTCTTGACTTCTTTCAAAACTTGATTGTAGTAGCAAGGAAAGTTTATAAATGGTGGTTTCTAATTTTCTTTTTTGTAATAAATCAATCAGTTCTATAACAAAATCATGGGTAGTGAGTGTCAAAATGGCACTCAATTCTCTTGGGTTAATGTCTATTTCTATGCATAAGGCTTTCCGGCGTTCTGGATCAGCGCGGTGACTTAATTCTAAAAGTCTTCTCAGAGTTTGAATATCTGAATCATTCAGGTCTTCTAGAGACATGTTAATGTTTGATTAAGATTTGTAGTGACTAAATCAAACTATTAAGGTTTGATTTTAGTCATAATTACTCGTAGTTTAGAATGATATGCTCCCTGTTGAAAATCAGATACTAATTTTTTACATAGTTTATAAATAGAATTTTCTAGTTTGCGTTTGTGTAGTAAATCGATAAGTTCAATGGCAAAGTCATTTTCGCTCAGCATCCAGATAGCACTCAAATCCCCGGAATTGATGCCAATTTCAATACATAATGCTTTGCGTCTATCAGCAGCAGCACGTCCACTCAATTGTAAAAGCTCCCGTAACGTTTCAATATCTTGGTCATCCAGTTCCTGTTTGGTTGCGATTGAGGGATTATTAATTGGAGAATTATTTACAGATGCAGATTGCATGGATTGTTGATTTATCTGCAAAACAGGAATTTGACTTTGAGAAATATCTTCTAACTGAATCGCCACCAATGCTTCATCAAAAGCTCGTTGAAATACATCTAAATTATCTGGATAGTCATAACCCAAAGCATCATAAAATCCTTGGGAGAAAGCTATGGCAGCTTTGTCTTGAATCTCCTGATTCATGCCTATGGCATAATTAATGTATTGGCTGATAGCTGTGGCAGATTTAGCGGAGTGACAGGCATTGAGTAGCACACATTGTACATAATCTGCGTGTAATTTGAACAGTTGTGCTAATCCCTCGGGCTTCACAGGCTTGTTACGACCCCCATCATCTTCTAATAACAAGCTACCATCTTCTAAGCCGTGTCCGCAGAAATGGACAATATGGGGACGTTCCTCAGCGAACGCGCGGCGAATATCTTGGGGACATACAGCCGTTCTGAGGCGAATTTCAAATTTATCTCGTTTTGCAGCTCGTCGGATACACTCTTCTATTTCTTTAATTTCTTTATCCAAGCGTAAACCGTGGGGGATTGCTGTCAAAATTAAGATTTTTTGTGACTGAGTATCTTGTCCCTTAACCATCTCTCACCCTTGATGAATGTATTAAATCCCACCGAAAGGCTCAGAATAAAAAATGAAGTCGGAAGTCGGAAGTCGGAAGTATTAAATCAAGCCACCCACAAGGGGTGGGGTTTTTACCTACCTTCAGATACAAGGACTGTTTCGCCCACAAGGGGCGAGGTTTTGAACTTTCACTTTTTTATAAATTATACTTCAAAGCAAAATTTAATGATTAGGGAAGAATTCACCAGTCAACGCCACAGTGACGGAGGCGATATTGAGCAATATATGCAGAGGCAGATAACGCAACGTGAATTCGACGAGTTCAAAAAATGGCATGAGGTAGAGCAGGCAAGTCTTTTGGATAAATATCAAGTGGGCTATTACGTGGAACACACCCCTTGAACAGGTTATTTTCGATGGCTCGCGCACCTCGCTTGTCGAAAATAACCCGCTATCATGATGATCATGATGGCAATTAAAATAAACGCCCTTAAAAATATTTTGTAAATACCAACTTTTAACTTAAAGCTGGTAAAAGGAGAAAAACCTGGCATACTCGCGGGAACGCTAACTCTTATTCCGTCGAGTTTCGTTGTATGTCTGCGCTGGATACCTTGCTCGACACCCAATCATCAAAAGTTGGTAAAACGCAAAAAAGTGAGTCTGTTGTCTCGAGACGCAAGTCGCCGAATCAACGCAGATATGAGGATGTGCGATCGCGGAAATATCTTTTCCCCTGTTTGGTTAAAACAGAGAAGTAAAAAGCTAAACCTTATATAAGGTAAGCTTTTTCAGCCTCTATTTCCGTTTGATAGGGTCGAGATTCCCATATACAATTATCACCGGATAACTAGTATCCGTTGTCTAGCCCGTGAGCTAGAAACATAGTACAAACGATTAAACTCTCTAATCTTGGCCAGTACTGCCTTACTGTCATCTCCTCGTTCTGGATAAAGTCGCTTACTCAAATCTTTACGCGGATTTCTCACAAAATCTGAAAAAATGGGATCAAAAACTGCGACAATGTA
>NZ_JAVRBM010000144.1:0-11520 GCF_034531255.1 Nostoc sp. ChiQUE01b
ATGCCTGCATTTGTTGCAGATGTGCTTGGTCTATATTAATACCTTGATGATTCAACTGGGATTGAAGGTCATGGCAGTTACGCCTAAAGGTTCATTTACCAGTGGCGCAATCGCGCTATTGTTTACAAAATTAATAATTTTTAGTTAGATTGAAGTTTGCTATGAGTAAGGATTTTCCAGAAATAGCCTATAAATAATCACTTTGACTTGATTCTCTTCGATCATTGTGATTTTACCCATTGCATGACAAATTGTGAACCATAGTGTGACCAAAAATTCACGTCATTTCAAGGTGAAGTGTATGACTTTAAGGAATTGTTTGCCGCAATGGCAGGCTTTTACTTTAATTTGAGTCAGGCAATCTTATCCTTCCACCGACACTCAACTAAAATTGTATAGAGACTAACGCCAATCTCCTAGTAAAACAAATGATGCCCAAAAAGCTGGACTGTTATAACGAGGATCGCGCAAGAGAGATACTTGAGCGCGACGAAGTGCTTCAGCTTTTGTCGCTTCATTAGTAACCCACTCCCGATAAAAGCGATTCATTAAAAGCTCAGTAGCTTTGTCATCAATAAACCAAAGAGATGCTAAAGTGCTTCTTGCTCCAGATATTACAGATGCTCCAGCAAGACCTAAGGTTGCACGACTATCTCCAGCAGCAGTTTGGCTAGCGCCAAGGACAAGTAACTCAATTGTACTAAATTTTTGTGAATCGTTAGGTCTCAAAATATTATTAAAATCTTGAAGATTAATAAATCCATCTGAAGCCAAAACAAAAGTATCCTCAGCACGGGAACTAAACTGCCCATAAGTAGCTAAATGAATAACTGAGAATTGCATTAGATTAACCAGCTTTTTCAGATTTGAGCGAGTAAAATTTTCATTCAAAAGTAATCGGCTTGGCACTATGGATGCAATTTTATTTAATTCCGATTCTACTGCTGGGATTGGAGGAAAATTTGAGAACCCTACAGGTGGTTTTGTTAGTCCAGCAAGCAATACTTTGATTTGACTATTTATTAAATATCGTCGGGTAGAAGGGTATAATAAATATAAACCTGTAGTAGAAGCGACTGAATATTTTTCTACAAGATATTGTTCACCGTTATAGAGAACCGACATTGGGATATTTGCCAAGGGGCCATCCACTTGAAAAACAAGTGTGTTAATTCCTTGTTGTTTTAATTCAGATTCAATTGGTTTAATTAGCCAATTATATATTTGTTGCGATTGGGCTTTGATTGCTTGAGTTGCAGTAGGATTGACAAGATTTTTTCGCAGTTCAACGATAATTTTTTCTATTTCTGCTTGGGAAATCTTAGTACTATAATGCCGCAGGGGTTGCTTAGGAATTTTTACAATTACTTGGAGTTCTTTAGGAAGAATAAATGTATAAAAAATGGCAGATGTAGGCTCATCACGATCTACAATCATATCTAGTGCTACTTTCTGGTCTCTCAGATAAACTTTTTGGAATAAGTTATCTAATTGGGCTAGTTGCAATGCTTCAATTCGCTGGCGTACTTTCTCTAATATTTTTTCATCTGTTTTTCCTTGTTGAGATTGCAGTAATAACTCTACTGACTCTCGATAGATAGGTTCAACACTATCTCGGAAGTTAAATTGTACATCTTGATTGAGTGCCGCTAAGTCAAAGCGGAGAGATTTGAGAGTATCCACAGCAGCATCATAAGCAGCGATCGCACCATTAATATCTTTTTGTGCCCAGAGCAATCTACCTAACTGCCATTCCAAGGTATAGGTAATTTCTGGTGCATTACTACTCTGTGCCAAAGCTAATCCTTGCTGGGTAAGGTCTTGCGCCTCTGACCACTGTCTGGTTTCTTCGTACAAGCCGCCTAAACTCTTCAGAGCATAAGCCTCTGCGCGCTTGTCTCCTAAACTGCGGGATTGCTGGATGGCACTAGCGAGTAATTTTGCTGAGTCTTTTGTACTTAATCCTGAGTAAGAACTCTGACTTGATGCTTGTAATACACCACTCGTGACTTTTGCTAAACTTTGTGAAAAGTTAACCTGAGCGTAAATACTCGCACGGCTGAGAGGGAGTTGGTCGAGTTGGGACTCAATCAACGGTAAGAGTGTTTGAACCTTTGCCCATTGTCGATCTTCAATAAGTAGTCCCAAGAGATTTAGTTGCGCTTGGACTTTTGTTAGGGGTGAGGGAGATACTTCGACTGTTTGTTGATAATAGGCGATCGCCTCTGGCGTTTGGTCTTGTTTACGGGCATTATTCCCCAAGCTGAACAGACTAGCCGCAATATCAGCGCTTGATTGCAGGTTTTGAGCAATCATCAGACTTTCTTCTAGCGCTTGGTGTGACTTTTTCAAATCGCCTAATACCAAAAGGGCATCGCCGAGCGATCGCAAACTCACTGTCTTTTCTATAGAGTCTGGTTGAGATTTTAACGTCTGACTAACCTGATCGAGTGTTTTGACAGACCGAGTGTAAAATCCTTGGGTTTGCCACGCCTGTGCTTGATTGATTAGCGATCGCACCACGCCAGTTTTATTATCTGTTTGTTTGTAAATTTCTTCTGTCTGCTGCCAAGTTGCCAAAGCCGCTTCGGACTGTCCCATTGCCAATTGCAGACGACCTTGAATATCTAGTGATTGGGCAAATAGTTGCAGATTTTGGTTTTTATCCTGTCCTTTGAGTAAATTTAAGCTCTCTGTAATTGCCTGCTGCGCCTGACTCCATGCACCGAGTTGCTGGTAAGCTAGGGAAAGATTACTCAGTGTCGCTGCTAATTTGAGGCTCTCCCCTTGCTGCTTATATATTTGGACAGCCTGTTGTAACACTTCTACAGCTTTGGCAAAGTTGCCAGTACTGTATAATACCTTGCTTTGCTCCAAAAGAGAATCTGAATGCAAATCTATCCGATCTATCAAGATTGCATTAGTGGTAAGTACATCTGTTGGGCTAGATGGCAAACCACCGCGACCAGTTATGACAAATGAACTGTTTGAAGAAGTCGATTGCTCAGAGCGATTTTGCGCCATAAATGAACGCTCATTAATTTTTATCTCCAAAAGACTCAAGCCAGTGCGTGAACCCGCAGAAAGTTCTGCGCTAAGACTTTCAATTAAAGGATTGAGTTGTAACTGTTGCAGTGCTTCTAACAGACGCTCCCGATTCAGAGCTTGCGAGGTAGCTACAGATAACCGACCACGAATATAGCTAGGGTTGATCCGACGAGTTCCTGTAATTTTGATATCCTCTAACTTACCTTCAACCACCTGAATTTTTATGACACCGGATTGGATTGTTTGGGGTGGTATATATGCACCAGAGGTAATGTAACCATTTTGGACGTATAGATCAGTGATTTTAGAACTTGCTTGATACACTTCAGTTATTGAGATCGGTCGTTTGGTAAATTCAGCAGTAGCTTTGGCTAACTCTTCGGCACTGAAAACTGTGCTACCAACAACTTCAAACCGTTCAACAATAATAGTTTGAGGAAAGTTGCCAGGAAGTGGTTCTTCAGGTGTGGGAGTTGGGGTAGAGGGTGGAAATAGTTCTGCTGGTGGGGGGAGTGGCTGTGGCAGTTCGGGTGAGGGAAGTGGGGAAGGCGTGGGTGGTTGAACATCCTGTGGTGGTGGAAGAGAATTACCGTTTGGTAGTTGTACGGTATCAATAACTTGCGCTTGCAGGGGTTTGCTAGTCGCGCCACTAACCAACACAAATATACTTAGATACAACCAAAGCACTGTACGCTTTTTAGGGTATTTATCGGTCATGATATAAAGTTACACCATTAAATCTAGAAAACTAAGGTAAGCAAGTATTAACAGTAGCCAAAGCAAAAAATATAATTTTGAGAATGCACATGAGATTCTACTGAGCCTTGAAGGGTTATTTTTCTGTATCGTCAGACAGGACAGATGTGATGTAATTATTTTAGTAAAGCACTTGGTGTTTCTACTTTTTAGTTTAAATTTTCTTTTTTCAGCTTTAACTAGACCAAAACTGTCCATGAGTCACCCAATAAGCAATCTGTATCAGGTTGGGGGGAGCTTGCCAGCTGATGCCCCTACCTATGCCACACGTCAAGCAGACGAAGAACTCTATGAAGGACTAAAGGCTGGAGAGTTTTGTTATGTTCTTAACTCTCGCCAAATGGGAAAATCCAGCTTGCGGGTACAGACAATGCAAAGATTGCAAGCTGAAGGAATTGCCTGTGCAACAATCGATTTGACTGCTATTGGAAGTCAACAAGTTACTGTAGACCAGTGGTACGCAGGGATCGCCCGAAACTTAGTGAGTAACCTCGGTATTTCAAATACTTTCAACTTACGTGCTTGGTGGCGTGAGCATAATTTGCTCTCACCAGTTCAAAGATTAAGTGAGTTCATTGAAACTGTAATATTAATATCGATCTCATCGACAAAAATTGCGATTTTTGTCGATGAGATCGATAGCGTTCTCAGCTTAAGTTTTCCGATTGAAGATTTTTTTGCCTTAATTAGGTCTTGCTATAACAAACGTGCTGACCAACCTATTTATCAGCGACTTGCATTTGCATTGTTTGGAGTGGCAACTCCCTCAGATTTAATTCAGGACAAAAACCGCACTCCCTTTAATATTGGGAGAGAAATCGAACTTAATGGATTTCAGTTACATGAATCCCAACCTCTAGCTCCAGGATTGGCAGTGAAAACCAATAATCCTCAGGTAGTGCTTGAGGCAATATTAGATTGGACTGGAGGGCAACCTTTTCTTACACAAAAGCTTTGCCGACTGATCTTTGCTGCTGAGTCGTCTATCCCCGAAGGTAGTGAAGCACTCTGGGTTGAAAATCTGGTTCGCGAGCAAGTGGTTGAAAATTGGGAATCTCAAGATCAACCAGAGCATTTAAAGACAATCCAAGACCGTCTGCTGAGAAATAGGCAGCTTACAGGACGACTGCTGGGACTTTACCAGCAAATATTACAACAAGGCGAAGTGATAGGAGATGACAGTCTTGAGCAGATGGAATTACGGCTGTCAGGTTTGGCAGTGAAGCAGCAGACAAAGTTAAGAGTCTACAACCGTATTTATGAATCGATATTTAATTTCAGCTGGGTTGATAAAGAACTAGCAAATCTGCGCCCCTATGCTGAATCACTTGCAGCCTGGGTCGCTTCCGGTTGTCAGGAAGAATCTTGGTTACTGCGTGGGCAAGCACTGCGAGCGGCTCAGTCGTGGGCAGTAGACAAAAATTTAAGTAATCAAGATTACCGTTTTTTGGATGCCAGTCGTGAGCTTGAGCAGCAAGAAGTTGAGAGAAGGCTGGAGGAGGAGCAAAGGGCTAAAGAAATAGCTGAGCAAGCAAATCAAATTTTGACTGAAGCACAACAGAGAGCAGAGTATGCCTTAACTGAGGAAAGAGAAGCAAATCATCGCTTAACGGAGACACAACAAAAAACACGAAGAACAATTCGTAGAGGGGCAACAGTACTAGCTATAATCTTTGTTCTAACTGTAGCATCAGCACTCGTAGCAGGTACGGTTCTTAATGAGGCCCAACAAAAAGTCGACCAAGCCAACAAAAAAGCCTCTCAGGCTGATCGAAAAGTAGCTGAGGCAAATAATAGCATTGCAAAAAGAGACAGGGAGATCAAAGAACAAAAGAAGGAAGGGGAAGTGGCAAAGCAGAAAATTGAAACCGCTAAACAGCAGTTTCTAGCTGCAAATCAGAAAGTGCAGATCGCTAATCAAAAAGTTCAAACTGCGAATCAGAAACTACAATCTGTTAATCAACGATTTCAAGCTGTCAATCAGAAATTACAAGCCGCTAATCAGCAGGTTCAAGCTGCAAATCAGAAAGTTCAGTTTGCAGAGAAAACAGCAGATAAAGCAGAGCAAATACAGTTGCAAGCTCAGGTTAGGCTTCAGCAAACCAAAACTAGTCTCCAAAAAGCAAAGGAACAACTAGACAACAATGTAGAAGGTTCACGGTTAGCGGAAGCTGGAGTTGATGCTTTACGACAGTTTGATAATAAAGATAAAGAAATCGAAGCTCTCTTGGCTGCAATGCATAGTGGTTACAAGTTAAAAACACTTTTTAGAAGTGTTCTTTCAGCAATAGAATACCCAACAGTTAGCCCAATATTTGCACTTCAACAAATTCTTGACAATATCCATGAGCGGAATCGTCTACTAGATAATTCAGATCAAGCCATAGACGTACACTTTAATCCAAATGGACAAAACCTTGCTACCGTGGGTGAAAGCGGTATTGTTTATCTGTGGGACAGAACGGGACGGCAATTAGCACAATTAGGATCTGGTATTGTAAAGTATAGTCCAGACGGTCAGCAGTTGGCCACACTTGAGACAGATGGTTCTATCCGCTTGTGGAATCAATCAGGAAAACAAATTAAACAACTTCAAGGGCATCAGGGTAAAATCTACAACATAGAGTTTAGTCCAGATAGCAAGCAATTAGCAACGGTAGGAGCAGATAGTACTGTCTTACTATGGGATCGTACAGGACAGAGGGTAGGACAACTCAAAGGGCATCAAGGTCGAATCTACAGTATTCAGTTCAGCCGAGATAGTAAGAAATTAGTTACAGCAGGAGATGATGGTGTTGCCCGGATCTGGAATCGTTCTGGGCAGCTAGTGGCAAAATTGCCAGGATATCAAAGTCCAGTTATTAACGCACAATTTAGTCCTAATGGACAAATCATTGCCACTTTGGAAGAAGATGGTAAAGCTCGCCTTTGGAATTTATCGGGACAGCAAATAGCCCAATTGCAAGAAAATAGCGAGGCGATCGCTTTTCTACAGTTTAATGCAAATAGTCAACAAATACTGACACGCGCGATAGATGGCACTGTTCGCCTTTGGGATAAATCTGGACACAAGAGTAGTCAATTGGAGGGAGATATAAAGCGAATCTTAACAGTGCAATTCAGCGGGAACGGTCAACAGTTAGTGACCTTAGAAGAAAATGGTATAGCTCGCCTTTGGAATAGATCCGGAGAAGAAATCACTCAGCTTATAGTACATCAGGGTGAAATTTTGAGTGTTCAATTTAGTCCCAATGGGCAATATTTATCTACTGTAGGATCAGACGATACTATTCGCCTATGGAATCGATTTGGACAAGAGGTGAGACAACTCAAAGGACTCCAGAGTCAATCTAATAATGTACAATTCAGCCCCGATGGTCAGCAAATAGCTACTTTTGAAAAAAATGGTATTCTTCGCCTTTGGGATTTATCTGTTAACCAGCTAGAACAATTTAAAGAGCAACAGGATAAAGTTCTGGATGTGCAATTTAGTCCTGATGGTCAACAAATAGTTACTTTGGGAGAAGATGGTGTCGTGTATCTGTGGAGCAGAACTGGAAAGTTAGGTCATATATTACAGAAAGTCCAAGATAAAGCTCTGGATGTGCAATTTAGTCCCGATAGTCAGCAATTAATTGCTAGACGAGAAGATGGGACTGTCCAAATTTGGAATAAATCTGGACAACAGGTAGCGCTACTACAGCTAAAACAAGACAAAATTACTGACGTCCGATTTAGTCCTAACGGACTACAAATCATTACATTAGGAGAGGATGGTAATGCTCAGTTCTGGAACAGAGCGGGACAAAAAGTTAATATACTGCAAAAACCAAAAGAAGAAAAAATTTGGGATGTGCAATTCAGTCCAGATGGACAGCAATTAGCTGCTCTAGATACTAATGGCACTGCTCACCTTCTAAATCAGACAGGACAAGAGACAAGACTGTTGAAGGGATTGATCGCTGGCTTACGATTTAGTCCAAATAGCAAATACTTAGCTACTTTAGAAACAAATAGTACAGTTAATTTGTGGAATACTTATGAACAGAAGACAATTCCACTTCAAGATAATCAAATAATTAAGAATGAAGAAAAAGATCAGCAACACAAACCCCAAATAATTTGGAATATTAAATTTAGTTCAGATAGTCAGTATTTAGCTGCTTTTGGAGAGGAAACAGTTATCTTCTGGGATTTATCAGGAAAGCAACAACCAGAATTTCAAGGTCGCGAAGAACCTATCGCTGATGTACAGTTTAGTCCCAACGGACAAAGTTTGATAACTCTAGGGAAAAATGGTAGTGCGCGACTGTGGAGGATAACTAAGGAACCAAAAACGCGATGGGAACAAATAACACAATTTAGAGAACATCAAGGAGCAGTGATTGATGTGCGGTTTAGCCCGGATGGGCAATATATTGCCACAGCAGGTGAAGATGGGACGGCGCGAGTCTGGGACTTGCTTGGACGGCAGTTAGCACAATTTAACGGGCATCAGGGAAGTGTAACTAATGTTTTGTTTAGCCCTGATGTACAGCAACTGGCAACAATACAAGCAGATGGTACTGTCCGATTGTGGGAGATTAATAATTTAGATCAACTGCTGGCACGAAGCTGTAAATGGCTTTACTACTTCTTCAACAACCCAAAGGCTAATCTTACCCCAGAAGACCGTCGGCTATGTATCGATCAAAAATACAGGGAAGTAGCAGAACCCGCACCCGGTTTACACGTTGATATCAAAAGCGATCGCAACAATTCACAGCATTAGTGTCTACTTGGATAAAACTAGAACATCGAGACCCCAAGAGCTTGATCGTGTTTACAGTACTTCTTTCAAGTAGGGTGATAGATTAAATAAGATGAAAAAATAAATACAATCTGCATAGTATATATTTACATCCATTGTGTCTAAAAGCATACGGAGCTTAACTTGTGAAGCGTATCGTTGAATTTCCTTTTGAAAGCGGCGACTCGATTCTTGTAGAAGTAGATGAGCCAGGGCAAACTGATGATCGTATTGGTCTGCGAGATGAGATTATTCAAAAAGCTCAAAAAACTTTTGAGTCTGCTCTGGATCAAATCAAGCCCATAGCAAATGTCATTATGACTAAAGTAAATAGCCTAAATCAGCCTGCGGACGAAGTGGAAATCAAGTTTGGGATCAAAATGAGTGCAGAACTTGGAGCAGTCATTGCTTCTGGTAATAGCGAAATCAATTATGAGATCACTTTAAAGTGGAAACGGGAACCATAAGATGACCTTAACCGTGGAGTTATCAGTTGTCAGAATTTACTCAAACAGCGGCAAAGTTGTTGGTGCTGGCTTCTTGGTTTCTCAAAAATACATCCTTACCTGCGCCCATGTAGTAGCAGACGGTTTGGGAATTGCCAGAAATACAGCCGAAATACCTAATGCACAAGTCCGTTTGGACTTTCCGTTATTAGCAGCGAAACAGTTCTTCACAGCCAAAGTAATTTTTTGGCGGCCTGTTAATCCTGATGAATTTGCTGAAGATATTGCGGGACTGGAGCTAGAAACCTCTCCTCCTAATGGCGTTCAACCAGCACGATTGGTATCATCAGAAGATTTATGGGGGCATCCTTTCCGAATATTGGGTTTTCCAAAAAACCAACCTAATGGGGCTTGGGCTTCTGGTGAAATAAGGGCAAAACTGGCCAACGGTTGGGTGCAACTGGAGGATATAAAACAACAAGGTTATTCATTAGAGCCAGGTTTCAGTGGTGCGCCAATATGGGATGAGCAGCTACAGGGTGTAGCAGGAATGGCAGTAGCGGCGGAAATGGAGCGGGCAACAGCTAAAGCGGCGTTTATTATTCCCACTCAGGTACTGATTAAAGCATGGTTAGAGTTGAGTGAGCAAGTTTTTTCCATAGAAACGGTAGGACAACAATGCTCAACCATGAAACCAGCGAGTAAAAACACTAAAGTTTTTATCAGTTATCGTAACAAAGACCCAGATTTAACCTTGTCCCAGCAGTTTTATAAAGCCTTGAAAACGGCTGGGTATGAAGTATTTATGGCGGGGGAAAGTATTCGACTAGGTGAAAACTGGCCTGAGCGTATAGATAAAGAATTGGAGCAATCTGACTACTTTCTACTGCTGTTATCTCCTGATTCTGCTACCAGTGAAATGGTGACAGAAGAAGTAAGGCGTGCGAAGCAGTTGCGAGATTTACGTCCTGACCATAAACCAGTAATTTTGCCAATCCGCATTAATTTTCCTCTGAACTCGCCGCTCAATTATGACTTACGGGGTTATTTACAAAGAATTCAACAGCGAGAGTGGAAATCATCTGCTGATACACCTAAAATTCTGCAAGAAATATTGGCAATTCTGGCAGAAGGTCGTGAACCAGCCCCTACAGAAGAGGAGTTAACAACAACGCCCTCTGCTGAGGAAAGCCTTGAATGCCCACCTTTACCAGTGGCAGAACCTGAATTACCAGAGGGTCAGGTGGATCTGGCTTCTGCTTTTTATGTGGAACGCTCTCCCATAGAATATGATTGCTACGAAACTATTTTGAAGCCTGGTTCTCTCATCCGCATTAAAGCACCACGGCAAATGGGTAAAACTTCACTGATGGCGCGAATTCTTTATCGAGCTTCACAAAAAAATTCTCTAGCTGTATCTTTGAGTTTTCAACTAGCAGATAGTAAAGTGTTCGCAGACTTGGAGCAATTTTTGCGCTGGTTCTGTGTCAGTGTCAGTCGAAAACTGCGATTGCCAAATCGGTTAACAGATTACTGGGACGAAATTTTTGGCAGCAAGGATAACTGTACAGTATATTTTGAGGAGTATCTCTTAGCACAAATCAGTCAACCCTTAGCTTTGGGCTTGGATGAAGTCGATTTATTATATCAATACCCTGAAATTGCTGGTGACTTTTTTGGACTTCTACGCGCTTGGCATGAGGAGGCAAAGAATCGGGATATATGGAAGAAATTGCGATTGGTAGTAGTACATTCAACAGAAGTTTATATTCCGATGAATATGAATCAATCGCCGTTTAATGTTGGGCTGTCGATTGAGTTACCTGAGTTTAACATCAAGCAAGTGCAAGATTTAATATACAGGCATGGACTAAATTGGAGTTCTACTCAAATTGAGCAACTGATGGCGATGGTTGGGGGCCATCCTTATTTGGTAAGGGTTGCACTTTATCTTATTGCACGGCAAGATAGCACACTGGAACACTTGTTACAACTTGCTCCTACAGATGCTGGGCCTTTTGGCGACCATTTACGACGCCACTGGTGGAATTTGAAACAACATCCTGACCTAGCAATGGGAATGAAAGAAATTGTTGCAACAAATGCACCAGTACAGTTGGAGCCAATACAAGCCTTTAAATTAAAAAGCATGGGGTTGGTGGAGCTAGAAAACAATCACGTTTTACCCCGACTCAGCATATACCGTCAGTATTTCCGCGATCGTGCAGCTTCTCTGTAAATGAATAGCCTTCAGCTGTCTTCATGAAGATAGCACAAAACTCAGTTCAAGTATAAAATGTTACTTATATTTTGATGTGTATCTCAGTAGAACGTGAGTTCGACGGAACTAAAAAATGGCAGGAGGTAGTGCAGGCAAATCTTTTGGGTAAATGTCAATGGAGGGTTTTTTAGGCAAATAGGTATAAGTGTAGCGACCTGCAATTATAAATCACCCGACCTGCAATCATCGTTGTTTTCAGC
>NZ_JAVRBM010000145.1:0-11456 GCF_034531255.1 Nostoc sp. ChiQUE01b
TCTCTAGTTAACTTTTCGTTACATACTTGAGATTTTTCCCGCCCACTTACTTACTGTACGCGTGTATACTAATTCTAATTTTAAGACTAAATAACTAACAATCAGCATAAAACAAAACCCTGTAATCTTTTTGGAAAACAGGGTTTTGCTGTATGTTCAATTTGGTGGCGGGAAGTGGATTTGAACCACTGACCTTCGGGTTATGAGCCCGACGAGCTACCAGGCTGCTCTATCCCGCGTCGCTCTTGACTTTTCATAGTATAACTCAAAGTCAAGAGTTTGGCAACTACAAAAATGATAATTCTCCAATTACTTCTAAACGCTTGTATTTTCCCAAGGTGACAAATGTTTCTGAGAGGCTTTCGGCGGCGCTGGGACTAATCCACCCCATTTGCTGGAGTAAGTGAATAGCAACAGCATATTTTGCTCGTTTCGCCCCATCCATGACTTTGATTGCCAATCCCAAGCCTTCACCGAGTCTACCAATGCACTGCACTCCTTCGGCACCAGTTTTGCTGACTAGTTCTCCTGGAGTTAAGCGCATCAGTTCTGTATCAAATTCTCCATCTCCTGCGACCATAGCAGGGTGATGAGTCATAGCACGGACAATGCGCTCCATATCCAAGTTGGTACTAGAGGCTAGCAGTGCATATAAAGATGCCATGTGACCGAGTTGCATCAGATAAGTTGGTGCGCCACAGTCGTCATGAGCGCTGATAAATTCTGCTGCTGGCATTCGCAGCAACTCTGCTACCTTGCCCAAAATTAACTGCTGTATTGGGTGCTTGCGATCCAAGTAGTTATTCAAGGGCCAATGGCGTTGCTGACAAACAGCTAACATTCCCGCATGTTTTCCAGAGCAATTGTATTCTAAAGGACTCCGTTTGCCTTCAGGAATTGGACACTGGAGTATAGTCGGGTCAAGATCCGCCCGCCAAAGGATGTTAAATACCTGTCGGACTTGCTCTATTCTTCCTTTATGGGAACTTGTGATAATTGCTAAATCGCGATCGCTGAGTTGATAGCGTTCCAGTGTACCTGTTGTAGTGACAGCGAGTGCCTGAAATGGTTTGAGGGCTGAACGGATAAATGCAGCAGTTTCAGAATTTCCGGCAACAGTTAGAACCCGTCCTCGTTCGTCGCAGACAACAGCTTGGACTATATGCCTGGATTCAATAATACCTTCTCGCAGCAACCGGACTTCCAGTGCTGTGGCTTGAGTTCGTTTTCCCATTGTCATGGGTTTATATTTATTACCTTTTTTAATTAATTAGTCATTGGTCATTAATCCTTTGTCCTTTGTCCTTTGTCCTTTGTTTATTCACTAATGACTAATGACTAATGACTAATGACCAATGACCAAAAACTCTTTAAAACAAATGCCAAACTATAGTACCAATAACATACATTCCCGCCAAGCCAGCAAAGGTAAATTGTAACCGTCGCAGAATGGGTTTGATTTCGTATGAGACAATTAAACGATCGCGGTTGAGAACTTCCTGTGGTTTAGTCCAAGTTTGACCATCATACCAACCGGACTCTTCATAAAATACTGTGGGACTACAAAGGCGATCGCACACGTAGAACCAGCCTAAGTACAACCTCACTAGTATAAGCACTAACCCAACACTTGCTCCGGCTGCACCACAGAGAATAAAATGTGCAATATACTTGTGAGGGGGAAAACTTGCCGCAGCTATCGGCCCTGCAAAAAGCCAAGAGAAACCCCAAATCCAAAGGAGTTTCGTGATATACCCGCGCCAATCTAAAGTGGTATCACGAAACAGCCAGGAAGTTTTTAACTCTTCGTATTCATTCAGCGGTTGTTGGTCTGTAGGAACTGGGCAATTAGAAACCGAAGACCTAATCATGTTGGCTTACCCTCACCCTCATCAGATTCTGGAAGGGAAATACGTTCTGCATGAATCCAGAACGCTTCTAAATTATAAAACTCCCGTTCTTTGGGCATCATGATGTGAACAATCACATCACCATAGTCTTGTAATACCCAACTCCCCTCGGCTTTTCCTTCTGTCCTTAAGGGGCGCCGTTGCAACTCAGTTTCGACTTTTCCTTCAATTGCTTGAGCGATCGCCCTGACCTGTACCTTAGAATAGCCCGTCATCATCACAAAGTAATCAGCCAGGTAAGATACCTCTGCTACTTTGAGCAATAATATCTCACCCGCTTTGCGATCCGATGCCGCAACAGCGATCGTTGCAGCTAATTTTTCGCTCGCCTCTTCGGTTTGGCCGTGGCTTATTACCGCACTCTTAGTCAGTGGGACAGATTGCAATGGGAAATTTCCTTGGAAATAATCAGTCATTAAACCTCAGGTGCTTTCTTCCTTTTGAAACAATTGTTGACATTTACTTACAAACAACAAACAATTGATCTGACAAATGTGTCAATAGGTTTTTTTGAATACTAACAAAAAAACAGGTGTCTATGGGCCTAGTTTGATAATTGGCTGTTTAGATTTTGATATCCGCAAGAGCTGATTGCTGATGATTATTGTGCAGCGATAAATCAACCAATAGCTTTCCGGCAGGAATTGACAGCGAAAATAATCGCAGATTCATCAAACAGTATAGTAATGTAAAGCTAGTAATTCGCAGTTAACTATACATCTACGCTTTATACTGTCTGTCTGCTAAAAATTAGCATACAACACAGCATACTACTGACTAGTCTAGCAAAAATACAATTTTTATACGTATATTATAAGTGCTATTAAATACTTTTCCTTCGATTACCCAAGGGTTGAATGAAGTGAAAGCGTGAGATTCTTAGTTCAACAATCCACCTGAAAACCTGCTTGTCTATCGCTGTATTTTTATTAGTAAAATTAATTACCCTCAATATCTTTTTTTACTTAGATATGAGGGCAAATTGCAATTTCCACAGATGCAACATAACTTTGCTGCAAAGATTAAACTTCTTGTTTTGTAACTATGCCTGTAGACTGAATTGTTCTACGTTCTGCTGTCAATGAATAACACAAGGACTCATACTGATTTAAAGCTTGCTCAAAAGCATATTGCTCAACGGCATATTGGCGACTTTTGTAACCCAGAGTTTTGACTTTTTCGGGGTTTTGGTATAAATCTAAAATTGCCATCGCTAAAGCTTGGGGATCTTCTGGAGGAACGATAACTCCGCCGCCACTTTGCCTAATGGCTCTTGCTGCCGTACCATTATCGGGTACAGAAGCAACTAAGGCCCCTCCACTAGCAAGTAGTACTTGAATTTTTGACGGCATATTGAAGGATACAACATTTTTCTTTTGCACCACTAAACCAATATCTGCAGCTGCTAACATCTGTGGTAAATCTTTCCGGGGTTGAAATGGCAGCAACAACACATTATCTGCGCCGCAGTCTAGACATTCCTGTTGCAATCGCTGTAGACCTTTTGCCTCTCCAACGATGACAAAGACAATATCTGGGATATGGCGCAACGCAGAAGCAGCTTTGACAACGCTTTCTAAGCCTTGGGTTAGGGCAATGTTACCAGAATACAGGACTACAAATTTGCCGTTTAGATTATGTGCTGTGCGGAAAGGGTTATCTTCTTTAGGCAAAGGACGGATGAAATTTACATCAACCCAGTTGGGAATCTGCACAATTTTGTGAGCTTTTACGCCCTTAGATCGCAAATTGTCTACAAACCCATCGGCGATGACGCTAATTTTAGTAGCTGTGCGGTAGGCAAATTTTTCCAATAATGTAAACAACCGGATGAGTAATTTATTTTTCAGTAAACCGACATGGACGGCTGCTTCTGGTAAGATATCTTGTAGATTTAAAATCACAGGACAAGCACGTAACCATCCTAAAAAAGCTACTGGTACACAGCTTGGCAAGGATGGTGATGTTGAGAGAATCACATCTGGGCGCCAACCGATGAGGGCGGGTACAAAGCTAGTGACGACGAAACTAGCATCTAATAACACCCGATCTAATAGGTTGGGTTGTGGACGAATCCAAACGTAACTGCGTTGAATTTGAACGCCATTTTTGTATTCGTTGACATACCATTTGCCCCGATATTCCTGGTAAATTTGCCGCTCAGGGTAGTTGGGCATAGCGGTGACTACACGCACTTCATGCCCACGTTTCACAAGTCCCTCTGCTAATTCAGTCATCAGTGGGGCAATACCAATCGGTTCTGGATAGTAGTTGTAGGAGTAAATTAAAATCCGCATAAAAATTTAGTCTGAAGTACCCCGGCTTTTTATTTAATGACAAATATTTGTCTGGAATATCATTTGGGCTTGTAAACCCCTATATTTAATTGTGACTCCAGACTCTTTTTCTGTCAGGTATTTTCTTTAAAGATTGAGTAAACTTTAAGATGTGATACTTAGGTAAACTATAAAATTTTTATACTATTTAAGCAATCTTCAAATTGTTATTTTTTGATTGTTACTTACGTAGAAGCCCTAAGTATATTAGGTTTTACCAACCCTTCAAACCAAATTGGGATAGTTAGTATTAACTCTCTCTATAAGTGACGCACATAACCCATTTTCCGACAATCTGAATACTAATAATACTTTTTGCTCGTACTAGTAATTCAATGAGCGATCGCCCTTGTATTTTCTCTTTTTTTGCTGGCTCAGGTTTCCTCGATTTAGGTTTTGAAACCAGCGGTTTTAATATTGTTTATGTCAATGAAATCTTCGCCCCATTCATCGCCGCCTATCGCCATTCACGAGAAGTTTTGAAAATGCGATCGCCTGAATATGGATATCATCACGGTGAAGCAGCAGATGTAACAAAACTTATTGTTGGTAAAGAAAAACAATACCTTCAAGAATTAGTCAAGGACTGCCGCAAATCTCATAATATAATTGGTTTCATCGGTGGGCCTCCCTGCCCTGATTTTTCTATTGGTGGAAAAAATAGAGGAAGTTTAGGAGATAATGGTAAACTTTCCGCTTCATATATTGAATTAATTTGCCGCAATCTTCCAGATTTCTTTTTATTTGAGAACGTTAAGGGGTTGTGGAGAACAACAAAACATCGTTTATTTTTTGAATCGCTCAAGCAACAATTACACGAAGCAGGCTATATATTAACAGAGCGATTAATTAATGCTATCGAATATGGTGTACCCCAGGATAGAGAAAGAATTATTCTAATTGGTTTCAAAAATAATTTTCTTCAGGATATAGGAATCAAAATCGGTAGTGAAAAGTTACTAAATGAGGCATATTTTCCTTGGAATAATTATATTTTATCTCCTCAAGAAAAAGTTTTTACTTACCACTGGTGTAAGAGTGAACCATTCCAAGAAAATTCTCTAATACCTTGTCCTGATGGCATACCTGAAGAATTAACAGTTGAATACTGGTTTAGAAAAAATAACGTTCTGAAGCATCCCAATGCTGAAAACTGTTTTCAACCAAGGGCAGGTATCACAAGATTTGCTGCTATTGATGAAGGAGATGATTCTAAAAAGTCTTTCAAGCGTCTGCATAGATGGCGTTACTCTCCAACAGCTTGTTATGGAAATAATGAAGTACATTTACATCCTTACAAAGTCCGGCGAATTTCTGTAGCAGAAGCTTTAGCTATCCAATCTCTGCCTGCAAATTTTGTACTTCCAGAAAATATGTCACTCACTAATATGTTTAAAACTATTGGTAATGGTGTTCCATATTTGGCATCACAGGCATTAGCTCAAACTATTATTAACTTCTTAGGAAATAGTGTAAAAAAACCTGTTGATATTCCTATAGCAATCTGATTTAAAACGTGAGAAAATACGGAGATTAAAAGCACGTATTTATAGGCTTTTCAGCCATTTTTTATATCACAACTGATTTAGGATTGCTATAGTATTACTACTACTTAGCGTTAACTTAAATACTTGTAGTAATTCTGGGATATCTGTAAGGTCAATATTAAAGACAATTCAGCAGCTTGTTTTCAGGATAAACTCGTAATAAATGTGGTTTAATATATGTATAAGAAATGTTTTAATTTTTTATAAAGTTTAATAATCAATCACTGGCAGAAGACACGATGGCAGCAGACTATCCAGACATTGATATTGCGCCATTTATCGATCACTCCCTGTTAACGCCAACGGCTACTCCAGAGCAGGTTGAGCAATGGTGTGAAGAAGCATATAGATTTAACTTTGCGGCGGTTTGTCTGTTCCCTGCTCATGTCAAGCAAGCAGTCGAACTCCTCCACGGTAAAAACCCGAAAGTCTGTACAGTGATAGGCTTTCCTTCTGGTGCAACGACTTCAGCAGTGAAACTGTATGAAGCTCAAGAAGCGGTGGATAGTGGGGCCACTGAGTTGGATATGGTCATCAACTTGGGCTGGTTAAAAGCTGGCAAAACTGAAAAAGTCCACCGAGAGATTGCCGAAATTTGTGAAGAGACTGGGCAAACAATTAAGGTAATTTTGGAAACTAACCTATTGACAGATGCGGAGAAAAAAATAGCTGCTGAAATAGCTATGGAGGCAGGAGCAGCATTCTTAAAAACTAGTACAGGTTGGAATGGTGGTGCAACTGTGGCGGATGTGCGACTTTTGCAAGAATTGGCAAAAGAAAGGGTAGGAATTAAAGCTTCAGGTGGTATTCACACTATCAATCAAGCCCTAGACTTAATCGTAGCGGGTGCTACTAGATTAGGCACATCTCGCGGTATGGATTTGATCCGCCAGCGCGATAACCTGGGAAAGGGTGAATAGTCATTTGTCATTTGTCATTTGTCCTAAGCTAATGACCCTTGACTAATGATTAATAACTATTAATGACTAGTACAACACGGTCTAAAGAAACCACCCATTTCAAATCAATAAAATGCTTATGGTGTATACCTGTTTAACTTTTGACCGAAGAACACTCATGATACAAGCCCCTAAATTTATTTATGGGGATTATTAATTTTGAATTTTGAATTTTGAATTTTGAATTTCCCGAAGGGGTTGACTTCCGCCTTGCGGCACTAGTGACTAATGACTAATGAGTAGAACCTACAAAGCAACTGGTATTAATCTTAAAACCCAGGCGCTAGGAGAATCGGATAAAATAGTGACGATTTTGACACGAGAATTCGGTCTAATTCGAGCCGTGGCTCCAGGGTCACGTAAGCACAACTCCAGCCTGGGCGGTAGGAGTGGAATGTTCGTTGTGAATGAACTATTGATTGCCAAAGGGCGATCGCTTGATAAAATTACTCAAGCACAGACGTTAAAAACCTATCCTGGTTTAGCTAAAGATTTGGGAAAACTGGCTGCAAGTCAATATTTAGCAGAAATAGTTCTGTGTGAAGCTTTGAGCGAACAACCCCAAGAAGAACTTTATGATTTGTTCAATGAACATCTCCATCGTTTAGAGGCGGTGTCAAGTGCAAATCTATCTGGTGTCTTGGCTCATCTGGCTCATGCTGTATTTCACCTTTTAGCTTTAGCAGGATTGACGCCACAAGTGCAAATCTGCTGCCTATCTCAACGTTCCCTAAAGCCAGACTTTACAGACCCCAACTGGCAGGTAGGATTTAGTATCCCAGCAGGTGGAACGGTTTCGTTAGAAGCTAGGGAACGTTTACGAAAAGAGGGGGAGAGGGAGATGAGGACAGACCAATACCCAATGCCCCATGCCCCATGCCCCATGCCCAATGCCCCATTCCCAATGCCCAATGCCCAAACAATTGTTGTGCATCGACAAGAAATACCTGTGATTTCTAGTCGTTTGGGTGCTATGGAACTAGCTTTGCTTCAACATCTTTCACAACCAGAGATAATGCAAATTGATGGTGCTAGAGATCATGACTGGTTATCTGTTGAGCAAATTTTGCGCCAGTATGCTCAGTATCAATTAGGTCGCCCTATCCGCTCTGCTACCTTGATCGACTCTTATTTTGCTGCCAACCATGATGCAACCGTCTGATTTGGATAAAAAAATCCTGCCTTTGTCACCAAGCCTCGCCAAAAAACAGAATAGGGTATCAGATCCTACAGTTAGGAATCATTTGAGTGCTGTTCCCAAGTGTACACCTAGTCAAATAAATGGCCAAGAAATGTCCCCAAAAGATGTTTCTAATAACGATCAAAATTGGACAGCCCAGATCCCAAAAACTGATCTTCCAAGTCAATCAGAAACACAATCTGAGGACAAATTAACCACTGCTGAGGTAGATAGCAATGGCGTTCGCAATGAGCAGAATTTGCCAGTAGCCACTATCCCAGAAAAAGAATTACCGAAATTAGATGGATCTGGTTCAGGTGGAGAAGCTATTGCAGGGAATGTAAAACAGCTAGGATTTTTACCTGTATTGAAAAATCCTAATTTCTTGGCTCTTTGGGGCGGTCAAGTTTTCTCTCAACTAGCAGATAAAGTTTATTTGGTGCTGATGATTGCCTTGATTAATACTCAGTTTCAAGGAAGCAATCAGAGTATTAGTGGTTGGGTATCAGTCTTGATGATGGCTTTTACTATTCCAGCCGTATTGTTTGGTTCTGTTGCTGGCGTGTTTGTCGATCGCTGGTCGAAAAAGGCTGTGCTGGTAGCAACGAATATTTGGCGCGGTATTTTAGTTTTGTCAATTCCCTTCATGCTGTGGTTGACTCATGATTGGAAACCCATAGGATTGCTGCCAGTGGGTTTTGTAATCATCTTGGGTGTGACTTTTTTAGTTTCAACTTTAACGCAGTTTTTTGCCCCGGCAGAACAGGCGGCAATTCCCTTAATAGTAGAAGAACAGCATTTACTCTCGGCTAATTCCCTTTACACAACAACGATGATGGCATCGGTAATTATTGGGTTTGCCGTAGGAGAACCGTTGTTAGCGATCGCTGATGGACTTTGGCTGCAAATTGGTGGTAGTGGTAGTTTGGGCAAAGAACTTTTAGTTGGTGGCAGTTATGCGATCGCTGGACTAATTTTGTTCCTTCTGGCAACTAAGGAAAAACACCACCACCCCGATACAGAATTTCCTCACGTATTTTCTGACTTGCGAGACGGTTTTGCCTATCTCAATGCAAATCATCGCGTCCGCAATGCTTTGCTTCAACTGATTATCTTGTTTTCTGTTTTTGCAGCATTAACTGTTCTAGCCGTTCGGATGGCGGAAATAATTCCCAACATGAAAGCTTCCCAGTTCGGCTTTTTACTAGCAGCTGGCGGTGTTGGTATCGCTGGTGGAGCAACAATTCTCGGTCAATTTGGTCAACGCTTCTCCTATACTCAGCTAAGTCTGTGTGGTTGTATGGGTATGGCAGCATCCCTGATTGGTCTGTCAGTATTTACAACTCATCTGTGGCTCGTCTTGTTACTGGTGACACTTTTAGGTATCTTTGGGGCACTAGTAGGAATTCCCATGCAAACTGCAATCCAAACAGAAACACCTCCAGAAATGCGTGGTAAAGTTTTTGGCTTGCAGAACAATGTAATTAATATTGCCCTCTCCTTACCTTTAGCATTAGCTGGTGTCGCAGAAACCTTTCTGGGATTACAGGTAGTTTTTTTGGGATTAGCTGCGATCGTCTTTTCTGGAGGTATATTAACCTGGTATAACTCCCACAAGTAGTTATCAGCTAACAGGAGTTATTAATTATTACCTTGACGTAATTAATAATTTACTTAAAGCTTTTGTGTTCATGGTAAACTGTTGCCAGTGAAAATTTATCACATACTTGCCGGATATAAATCTGACATTAGTCAGAATAAGTTGTTTAAGTATAATAAATTAACAACTTATAACTAAAATAAATAAAGCCATAAATTCACTAGTTTGATTAGCTGACAAGAAGCTTTTTAGACTAGTAGAAAGTTGTGGAAATTTTTAATAATAAAAAAATCAGCAAGTATAGCTAGATAAAAGAAAAATCACAAAGAACACACAAGTAATAAGATTAAACCTGCTTTTCTTACAGCTAAATAAAGAATGCGTATAGCCTGGATTGGAAAAAAATCACCTTTTTGCGGCAATGTCACCTACAGTCGAGAAATTACAAATGCCTTGCTAGATAGAGGACATCAAGTTAGCTTTCTTCACTTCGCCCAGGAAGAGTCTGAACCTGATAATTGGCCAAATTTTCGAGAGGTTTCCCTACCTTTCATTTACAAGTCCCAGGTTTACACAATTCCCACTTTTAAAGCCACCAAAGTTTTAACCGATTCGCTGCGGGAAATCAAACCAGATGTAGTCCATGCTTCCTTAACGTTATCTCCTCTAGACTTTTTTCTACCGGAAATCTGTGAGGAATTGAGGTTGCCCCTAGTTGCCACTTTTCACACACCGTTTGCTGGCAAGGGAGCAAAGCTGGTATCAGGAACACAACTTTTAGCTTATCAGCTCTACGCACCTTTTTTAGTTAACTACGATCGCGTGATTGTATTTTCCCAAATTCAGCGAGAATTATTGGCCGGGATGGGCGTAAGGGAAGAAAATATTGCCGTAATTCCCAACGGTGTTGATACCACCAAGTATTCTCCAGGACTTTCTCAAATCAAAGCAGAATTTAAAGCTGAACGTTTGTTTGTCTATCAGGGTCGGATAGCGCCAGAGAAAAATGTAGAAGCTCTCCTCCGGGCTTGGAAGCAGTCGGCAATGGCGCCTGGTAGTAAGTTGCTAATTGTTGGTGACGGCCCTTTGAAGTCTTCCTTAGAGCCGTTTTATGGTTCAGAATACGGCATTATCTGGTTGGGATTTGTCGCTAATGAAGACCGACGCATCGAAATTTTGCGGGGCGCAGATGTATTTGTTTTGCCTTCATTGGTAGAGGGTTTATCCCTATCTCTGTTAGAAGGAATGTCGTGTGGGTTGGCTTGTTTAGCTACAGATGTGGGTGCAGATGGAGAAGTATTGGAAAAGGGTGCAGGTGTAGTTATTAGTACCAAAACAGCGCGATCGCAATTAAGAACCCTCTTGCCAGTGTTGCAAGATCATCCAGAGTTAACAACCCTACTGGGGCAAAAAGCTAGACAACGCGTATTAGACCGCTATACCCTTAGTAAAAATATTAGTCTACTGGAAGAACTTTATAAAGGAGTTTTAGCACAGCGGCCTCTACCATTAGGTCGCAGAGCGTAAGAAAAGGGAAGAAGTGCGATCGCACTGTAAATTATCAGATGGCAATAAGTGCGATCGGGTAAAATACAGATACCTTTTAACTAAAAATTCTCTTACCAGTTTTACATCTTTGGGATAAACACTCTGCCACGCAAAATTGAGGAAAGGTTTGGAATTGTACAGTCGATTCAGGGGGAACAGTGAGAGACTTGGATTACTGACAGACGGTAGTGTAGAACTTTTGCTTGGTTGTTCTTCTGGGAGTCGTTGGATATCTTCTGACTTAACTTATGAGTGCTGTGTATCTTTTTTTTCTGGGCAATTATCGGCAAAAATTAATAAATTAGTTAACATGAAATAATAAATAAGTAGCTAGACATGATTAAATATAAAACGCTCAACTGAATAATTACCATTG
>NZ_JAVRBM010000146.1:0-11145 GCF_034531255.1 Nostoc sp. ChiQUE01b
TTCTCCGTATTTATTTATCTTTACATAGTTTAGTTTTTTCGCGTCGACTTACTTAATCGCCTCAGTAAACTGTGTCATTCGGGCTGTTATCCCCTCCACTTTTTCTGATAAATCGGCGAGATTATGGATTGCTGTGGTTTCGTTGCTATTAGATTCACTTGAAAACTGTGACTCCAGCTTATCAAGTCGTGAGCAAATAGCTAATATCGTTTCATTCGTAGGACTGCTGTTACTATTATTACCATTAACTAAGTACTCCTCAACACTTGCCTTAATCTTAGAGTCCAAGCGTTTATCTAAATTATCGCCACCAATTGCATCAAGGTTATCTATATCATCTAGGTAGAGTTCGATAAATTGGGTCAGCGTGGCTGTTGCCGTCGTGCCTTTCTCCCGGCAACGGGCGATAAACTGCTCCCACATCTTTTGGTCACAGTTAAAAGATGCCAGTTTCTTGTTTTTCCCTGTTTGGCTCATGTCTAGGTACTATCTAGGTTAACCGGGACTGGACGCGACCGAATAAGCGCGTCATCCATCTTGATAACTACCTTGACAGTATCATTTTGGAGCGCATGAGTGCGATGGCGTACCCGCCCGCCGGATACTGTTGGCGAATGTAATACATTATTGTCTTATTAAGTATTACGTAAGCTCAAACCTTCAATCTGTAGTTGCGGCTTTGAGTTGTAACACTTTTGTCCGTGCGTTTGTAACACTTTCGCCAACAGTATCCCCGCCGGAGGCGATGCCTTCTGGAGCGAGACGCTATGCGAACGGCGGGCTTTCCTGCGGAACGCTACGCGAACGCCTACGCTTTTTTACCGATGTTTGCTTTTTTTACGCAGTGCGTGAGAAGTCCCAACACGCCCAACGTGGTGAATGTACTTTGCAGTCGTCGCCGGGGAAGCATGGCCCAAATCTGCTTGCAAGTCAAAATCAGAAGCTCCATTTTTTTTAGCCAGCGTCGCATGAGTGTGGCGCAGAAAGTGGGCGCTGAACTTAATTCCCGCAAAAGCAGAAATTTCCGCCATCATCAACCGCAATCCCCGATCGCTTAGAGGTTTACCCCTATCCCGCCGACTGGGACTGGGAAACACCGGCTGATCATTGCTGGCATCGCCACGGTAATCCAGTAGCACTGCACTCGTCTCCGGATCGAGACTAATGGTTCTGGTTTTATTTCGTTTCCCCGTCACAGTTAATAACAGACAATCTCCATCCTCCCGAAACTGCCGCCAAAATAACCCCGGTGTAACTATGCGCTTACCATAATCAGAAGTTTGCCGCGCAATTTCTCCCGCCCTCACCCCACTGTAAAAGACGAGAGTCAACAGCAGCCAATGCATCTTATTAGTGTTGTGTTGCAAATCTACTTCAATCGCCGCTTTTTCCAACTTAGCAATCTCGCGTTCCGAGAGAATGCGCTCTGCGAGCTTATCGTCCCATTGGATACTTAAGTCCTTGCCCAAGTCGATAGCAAAATAACCAATAGAAGCTCTAGTACCCCACTCCCACAAACTTTTAATCGCCGCCGTGTATTTAGCCGCAGTATTTTTACTAATTCCATAAGTATTTTTCTGTCCCCGTACTGGCTTTTCATCCTTTAGCCAAGCAAGATTTGCGTGTAGATGGAATAACGTCACCATCCTCAAATCAGATATCCCAAACCGCGACTGCATATAATCGGCAAGCTCATAACCAATTTGCCGATATGCCCGTCGCGTTTGGTCGCTTTTAATAGTGACAGAATGCACCCATAGCTCAATTAGCTGCTCCGTCGAATTAATTCTCTGGCGGTTGGGAAAATAATAATCCACAAGCGCAACCCGGGCTTCATCAAACGGTAGAGTCACCACCTCCACAGCAAGTGATTCCACGCTTAATACAGGTAAATTTTCCATAAGATAAATCCCCAACCCCCACTGATAATTATGATGCCGAGAACTATAATTCCCGGTATCTTTATGATAGTTGTTTCCCAGACACGATCCAATTGCCCATATAAAATCATCTATATCGTATATACGCGGATATCCCGTATGCGATGATGGTAGTGGGAGATAGAGAGGTAGGGGGAGTGAGTAAATATTAGACTCGAAGCAAATGGTTAAAGAACTGGTTAGAAATCACTTTTCCACAACAAAAGTGCGAGGGACTGGTGGAATATCCGCAGATAAATATAAAACTTCTCTCAGAAGAAGACCGGGAGTTGGTGAAGCAGGCCAAGCAGCGTGCTGAGGATTTGCGCTTAACTTTTAAGGAGTTTGTGTTGGATTGTATTAGAAATGCACTCTCTGAAGAGAGTCCGGATGATGCAGATAGTGCAACTGCTGCTGAAATTGAAGCTTTGAAAGCTCAAATCGCCGCCCTGTCAGAGAAAGTGAGTATTCCTTCTGCGACCAAAACGGAAGTGCATACCCTCCAGGAAAGGGTAAATCAATTGCGGGTGGGAATTTCAAATGAAATTAAAAAGGATAGGGAGCAACTTGCTTCCTTGGTGCTGGCGATCTCCCGCCTTGAAAGCCAAATTGAACAGCTGGTGCCTTCTTTAAATCTTCAAGTGGATGGCGAAGGTAATGCTGATAATGATAGCGATTGGCTTTTTGGAGAAGACTCCGGTGCTGAACTACCGTTAACTTAAGCATGGGAATTGAAGAATGGGGACGGCGTAAAGCCTGCGGCATAGCTACGCTTAACGCGCAGCGTCTCGTAGAGAATAAATTCGCCTGCGCCTTTCTTCTATGCTTGAAAGCACCAGGTGTCCCCGCAGCAGAACACTTGGTGTAGTTCACCTGACTTGAAATCTGCTGTAATTATTTAGTGGAGATTTTAGCCTTGTGTGAGCGTTAATTCTTCACGCTTGGCGGAATTGACAATTTTCACCAAATGCTGGTTTAAATAACTTTGGGCCGAAATGTACAGACTTTCCCAAATTTCTTGATTGCGACAAATTTTAGTCCCCACTGTATTTCCTGCTGTTTTCTCCGATATCAAGTATTTACGGTAATAGTTAACCCAGAGGTGTTGGAGAAAGTTTTCGGCGAATTCGTCAAAAGGAATAATCCAGTTATAGTCTTGGTCTAGGAATACCCGATAGGATGCAATTATGGGTAGTGCGAGGTCAGTTGGCGCACCAAACCCAAACGAGTACTTGCTGTCGGGGAGAAGGGTAGTTTTGCGTGTATCAATTGATGCTAAGTCGTTGACACCCTTTCTTCTGGGGTTGCTGATATGTTCTTGGATGATTTCGTACAGTCTTTGCTCAATCCACAGAGCTTTGGGAAGTAGAGGCAATAGAAGAGTTAATCTTTCCCTCTCAGTGTCTGTGATTTGGCTTGGGGTGTTCGTACCTGTAGGGTGCTTGCTTCGTTTATTGCCGTCGGGATTGTATCTATTTCTGTCGAGGCAGTTGATCAGCTTGAACAAGTGGTTAACATTACACTGAGCATTTCTAGGAGCGCCGCTTTGATTTTGGTAATAGGCTATTCTAAATTTTCTATCTTCTGCTCTTTCTAACTGGGCTAAATACTGCTTGATAAATTTGTAATCTCCCCTGGCGTTGACTTTGGAGCGAGAATCCACTGGCGATGTGGTATTTGAGGCGAGGGCTATATCTTTAGCCTCCTCTTCCTGGAGGCCGATGTGGATGGTAACTTTGACTCTGGCAAGGCTGAGGTCATATTTGTAATTTTTAGCACTTTCAAAAGCTAAAACTGTGTGACCTCCATTGATAATGCCATCGCTACCCCCCTCGCTAGCTTCTAAGACTTCTAACTCCAGTTCGGTTTTGTTTTTGCTAGGTTTAACTTTATTGGCTGACAGAACGATTCCACTGTGACGAGAGAAGAATTTTTCTGGTTGAGTCGTCACAGAGTCAAAGATTTGTCGGTATGTCGCACTTTTGCGGTTAGGTTCCCGGATGTTGGGTTCTAGGGGTAGGTTTGTGGGAAACGTGTCCACATGGGCGGTGGCGATGATGCAATTGGGGTTTGCATGGAAATAGTTGTCTACTTTAATAATCCAGTTTTTCGGCATGGGTGGTTTCTGCATCTTAGCGATACATTCTCAATTATTCTTCTCGTGGGAAGAAGCGAACGCTTAAAGATTATATTTTGTAATTTTGTCTAAATGCGATCGCGGCTGCGACTAGCGTTAAAGAAGAATCCAGAAGTCTCAATTGCTTTACTGGGGCGGGTAGGATAGTAGACTACCGCCGTCTGCTATAATAAGGCACACCAAAACCTGAAAAATTGACTTCTTAGAACCTTTCTTAACTTTGCCTTTTCTCTTACACCCTTTGGAGTTTTTGAAGCTTCGACTAGCTAGGAAAGGATCATAAATGACTCGCTCTGATGAGTTAGTTTCTATACTTGACCGCATTCTCGACGGCTGTGGAGATGAGGGGGATGTTGCGATATTGCGTCAATCCCTCAAAGCAAGCAGTGGTCAAAATGTTGTGCAGTTGGGGAAGTACAACGTCAGTATTGGTGAGGGGAAGGATATTCATATCGGCGATAAGGTTTATCAAGGAGCCGACGCACAGACTATTCGCAGCATATTCCAGGAGGTATTGTCCCAGAACACGCGACAATTAGAAATCGACTGGCACAATATCAGTAAAGCTAGGCTGTCCAAGCAGCAACTCACCACAAACCCGCTAACACAGCGCAAAATTACATATCAGACAGAGCAGGTGTATGTGCCATTGGGACTGGTGGAGCGTAAAGAGCCACCTGTGCGATGCGAGGATGTTTCACCAGAGCAGGGTTCGGAACTTTACTCAGAAACGAAAATTACTCAAAAGTTTGAACATCAGCAGTTTCTAGAGCAGGTACTTAGAGATAGACAAAGCCCCAAAAGTCAGGGAAGACGCATTGCAATTATTGGCGAACCGGGGGCGGGGAAAACGACGCTGTTGCAGCAGATTGCTCAATGGGTATTGGCAGAGATGGGGCAGTCGGTTGTGATTTGGGTGTCTTTAGCTGATTTGCGATCGCGTGAACTGGAATCATATTTGTTAGAGGTATGGTTGCAAGCAGTGACAGAGGATCAACAAAAAAAGTTGAATGCAAAATTAGGAGAATTAGCGAAGGAGGCGATTGATAAGGAAGGGTTTCGACTACGAGAGGAGTTTGTGATCAAGTATTTAGATGACCCGAATAAGGAAAATTCGCCATTTTTCATAGCACGAAAATTAGGCTGGCTAAATAATGTAGGTGTAGATGATAAAAACAAACCTGTTTATGCCTTCTTTCATCCTACATTTGAGGAATATTTTGCTGTATGTTCAATCAATGATTGGAAATTTTTTCTTGATCATAATCAACAAAATCCTAGATTAGGCACTTATCGGGTTTTTGATTCAAAATGGAAGGAGCCAATTTTATTATGGTTAGGGCAAAAAACAATTTTTCAAGAATCACAAGAAGACTCAAAAAAGTTAAAAGAAACTTTTATTGAAGCTCTTATAAGCTTCAAAGATGGATGGCAAGGCTACTATCAATACCAGTCCTATTTTCTCGCGGTTACTGGCATTGCTGAGTTGCAAAACTTTGACGCAAATCAAATAATACAGAAACTGCTTGAATGGAGCCTTCTGCCAATTTCTGATAAACTATTGCCCATCATCGAAGGTGCTAAAATTGCTTTACGAGACAGTGTTCATCAAGAAGATGCAATTTATAAAACGATTGCACTTATAAATTCCATTAATGAAATAGATAAATCTGACTATCTTGAAAAAGAAAGTAGAGGCGTAACTTGGATTGTTAAGCGTCGTGTATATTTTGAAAAGCCGAACCCAAAGTACTGGCTGGCTGTAAGTATTTTAGGAGAGGTTGGTGTTGCTCACTCCAAGGCTATCACAAAATTGTCAGACATAATTACAAAGTCTCAACACCCATTTACCCGTCTGATAGCTGCCGAAAGTTTAGGAAGAATTGATGATTCTACTAGCAATTTACAAAAAGTAGAGGATATCCGTCGGGAAGCTGACGGTAGCTTGAAAGAGATAGAAGAAATTCTTCAAACTAGCAATGAAGCAAAAGCAATCCTTTACGAAGGACAAAGAACAGAGGGAACTTATCAGTTAATCCCTGAGATTGACTCTAATGATCCGCAAGCAATCGAAAAATTAATTAAACGTATCAATACAACTAAAGATGAATACTTTGCTCGTAGCACAAAACCTAGAGGGGTAATACGAATTCATACTCTTGTTCCCAATGAAGGTGGATATATTAGATTAGAAGCTGCTAGACGTATTGGAAAAATCAATCCCAAAAGCAAAGAAGTTGTTGATACATTAATTAATATCATCAAAACTACTGTAAATGAGGATGCTCGACAAAGAGCTATCAAAGATTTAGAAGAGTTTGGCTTTGATAATTCAGACGCGATTCAGGTATTAGCTAATATCATTAAAACGACAAAAGATAAAAAGACCCTCATAACATCTGCTAAAAGTTTAGCAATAATTTCCCCTGGCAACCATCTGGCATTAACTAATCTATTCAAAGTTGGTGAATACGAAACTTTATATAGTTTTGCTCAGGCTGTACCATACCCAGACTTTCATCGGGCTTGGCAACAAAGTAGTATGATAAATCGTCTAATGTGTTTGAGCAACATGGGCAAACTGCTTGATTTCCTTAGCAATTTGCTGAAGAGTTTCCCCCGTCACCGCGTCTAAACTATTGAGCAAAATCAACAATCTACTCTAACTTAGCGCCAACTCTATCTGGAGACGCGATCGCACTTGTTGCACTAAGTCATCAACCGGATTTGTTGCCCTTAATTGGACTTTTTTTTTAGATTTTTGAAGACTGGGGTATGTTCTTCTGGGATTCCTTGCAGAGCGATCGCATCACAACCACCGTTATAAGCATCCTCATACGACCAACCAGCCCCTAGTTCATCATAAAAACCAACTGCAAACTTAATCGCTGCATCGTCTCCTATCTGACTATTCATACCGACTACATAATCAATGTGTTCGGCGATCGCCGAAGCTTGAATCTCCGAATAGCAAGCGTTGAGAACAACACATTCAAGTCCTCGCGCAGCAAATCGTTTGAATAAATTTGCTAAAGCTTCAGTTGGGATAAGTTGCGCTAACCCTGCATCATTTTCCAGAAATAATCCATCATCTCCTGAACCATGCCCGCAAAAGTGAACAATCTCTGGGTTAAAATCTAACAAAGCACGACGTAAATCATCGGGACGAACTGCCCAACGTTGCTGCAAAGTAAATTTTTCTCGCTGCTGTGCCCTTCGCAAACCCTCATCAATTTCTCGCATCTGTTTGTCTAAGCGCAATCTCGCTTCATTCGTGGGGCTGGCGGCTAGCACTAAAATGGTTTTGCGCGAACTACTTTGAGGATTTTCTCGTTGAGCCAAGTTCTGAAACTCTTCTTTGAGGATAGAGCGAACAACTTCCCGGATATCTGCGGTGTTAGAACCCTGAATTACAGCACGAGCAACTTCTCGAATTGCTTCGGCATCAAGTCCTTGGTAAGTGCGATCGCCAATATGAATATCTTGTCCCTGTCCAATATTAACGTTGTACTTACCTACTTGCAAATTTTGGCTACCACCACTGTTTAACCACTGACGCAAAGCTTCAACATCGTCATCGTTTTGATTTCCGTTGAGAATGCGTTGAATAATGTCGTTGAGGTTACTGGGGTTTGCCATTTATCGGAGTTTTTTAGTTTTATTTTAGACGATAAAACAGTGAATTTACTTATCCATACTCGCCTTGTTCAATTTTTGTAAATCAGCTAGGTAAATAAACTGACATCTACATGAAAATAGTCTGCAAGCGCTTTTGCTTGAGTTTTACTAATGGTGCGATCGCCATTGATAATTTGCAAAGCAACTTCCAATGAACCAATTACCTCAGCTAATGCTTCGGTCGTAATATCGCGTGCGTCCATCAGATGCATTAACATCGAATGGGGCGTACCTTGGGGGATTGGGTAATGGGTTTCTTCAAACTTCTCAATTAATGTCACCAACAGTTCTAACAGCATCTCTTCTTCTGGTGTACGATTGGGACGATGTTCTAAGTTTTGGGCAAGTGCGATCGCTTGTTCGTTTTCTTCTTCTGTAGTAATTATTTTTGGCTGATACTCGGCTAGCAATTTACCGTAAGATTCAGGATTAAAAGTACGGGTCATTTTTCCATTTATCCTTATCATATTCGGCGTGAGTTAGGACATATTTAATATAGATTCTTTGAGCTTCGTAAACAATATCAACAATCAAACGGTAGTTGTTTCCTTTAATATTAAATACAGTGAAGTTACCGACAGCTTCTGCTTTTGGATAAATAGCCTGAACTTCAACCAGATTTTTCCATTCGGCTTTAGTTGTCACCCTATACCAATCATAAAGTGCATCGCAGGAATCTGCGTGTGCTTCACAAAACTCCCGCAAAATCCTGCGGCTAATAACGTGCATTTAAATTTACTCTGATTACGACTATTAGAATTTTCTCCTAAATTGAAGGCTTTATAAAGCTTTTAGAACTCGGTTATTTTTCCAATGGCATTGCGGCGAAATGTTCTTGTAGTAACCTGTGGATAAAGCGATAGCGTCCACCGATGCGTTGGAGGAAAAGGCGCTCGGTGCAGTAGTCAAGAAAACGGGCATAGTTCCAGGGGATTAACTTGCTACACGATAGAATAATACGTAGGATTAAATGTTGAACGCTACATCTTCCAAACCATAACTTAACAATTAGTCCACTACTGAGTCCAGTAACTAACCCCTTATATGTACCAAATATTAATCCAGCAATCAATGCCTTGGTAAGATATTTTCGGACTCTTGCTGAACATTTTTTTGCCATTGTCCTCGAACGACTTTCTCATACTCCTCTCTACGACTACAAACCACCAAATAGTGAGGGCGACTGTCGCTTTGAGAATGCAAGCGAGCCAACAAGGTGAACCGGCATTAAAACCGAGAGTTTTAACCTATCAGCAAATTTAGGGAACCACATCTTAACAGTGTACTGATACCCATTTAATGCTTCCAAATATACATACTCTGCATAGGTTTTAATTTGCTCAGGAGTATAGTATTTCCAAGGAAACTCTTCGACCGAATATGGAGCGGGATCTCCCCAAGGAGGATCAAGTTGAGTTTTGCCGAGTGTTTGCAGTTGGGCAACCCTCATTGTCAAGTGATCTAAGTCTTTTCTATATATGGTTGTTACACCGTTGAAGCTAAAGTATTGAATATTCGGATCAAACTCGCAAAGAACCGCTTCAAGAATATCAAGAGGAATAGCTCTATGAGGGGAGAAGTAGCGAAAAGAGGTTTTTCTGGAACACGAAAGCACTGAACGCGCTAACTTCCAAAGCGACTCACAAGCAAATAATCCATAATCAATTGGCAAACCTCGCTTCTGTAAAAATTTAGAGAAGGAAGCAACCAATTCATCCAATGTCCATAACCAAGTCCAAGCAGGTTGTGGTCCGAGCCATTTAACTAAAGCAGACTCTCTATGAAAACGTGGGCTTTCAACGGATCGAATCGATACAAAATTTCTTGCTTGAAGTAATTGGGACAACTCGACAACATTCTCCACCTCTTCGTTTTCTTGATACCAACCTACAGTTAGTTTTGCTTCTTCTGATCTAACACCTATTGTCCAAACGGAGCAATTTTCACCTACAGGTGCAATGAACTGGGCGAGAGGCTGACGGAGTGGTTGATTAATTCCCATTACCCAGGCTTGCATAGCTTCCCTGATCCTTTGCCCACAAATTTTCCAGGGTGGAGGTGGCATATCAATGAATCGGCCGGCTAATGCTTCACTTACAATTTCAGCCGCAAAAGCAGGATGGGTTTTAACAATTGGAGTAAGGAATCTAGACACCTGTTCATGCCCAGAAGTCGCGATCGCCATAATGAGAGCGTATCGCCAGGAGCCAAGTTGTTCAGCATCTTGTACTAGTAGCTCCGGATCGGGATTACCAGCCACCAAACTTTGTGCTGCAAACCATTCATTTAGAATTGGCAACGCAAACCCAATTTTTCCATGTCGTTCAATCACCAACCGAGATGCCAAAATCGGCTGAAGTTCTGCTCTTGATGAAATAAACTCAGTAAAGTGAACTGGTTCGCCACCGTATTGTATGCATCGAATAGCCAAATTTTGAAGAACCCGATTTGCACTTTCTCGATCAGCAGTTTCCTGACCCAGTGAACGTTCAATTAGGTTGTTGAGCAACTCTCCTGTAGATTGAGGGACTCTAATGTTTTGAACCCTCAGATAATCTGCCACTAGAAGCGCAAATAAAGGCAGCTTGATAACACTTTGTAGTGATGGTGACCATTGGGAGACTGTGTATTCTGTAATTATTTGTCCTGACAATCGACTGATTAATGTACAGGTTTGATTGACGGTAAGTTCTGGAACTGGAACTTGAATAATCTCTTGTGCTTCATCCAAGGTTCGCAGCGATCGGCTTGTTATCACTATGGTTGTATTTGGCCACGCTCTGACAAGAAATCGCACCTCAGACAATAAATCACTTACCGAACTGATATTCTCATCCGTAGCGTTGATAATGACAACTGCACCCTGAGTTTTTGGATTTCCAATCCCTTTAGCCGCATTTTCTACTGCTTTTTGTAGTGGTCTCGAATCACGCCATTGCCATGATTCGAGATAAACAGACACAGGTGCATCTGCATCCTGAACGGCTTGTTCAATCATGTTTTGGAATAAACGCTCTGCAACGAGCGATTTCCCTGCTCCCATTGCTCCTGTTATAAGGAAAAGTTTGCCAGGAATTAACTGGATGTCGGGAGGTATATTTCCAATTTCAGGATTGTCAGCAAATTCTTCAGCAACCTCCTCACTAACTTTTGCGGCTAACCATCTTTCGATACAACGCGCTCTAGATTCTTGCCGAAGTCCCTGCAAACGAGTAAGGCGATCGCTATCTTGCGAAATTGAAGCGGCTGTAGATTGTTCACGAAGTCTCTCGAAAATCTGATGACCGATTATCCGAATCGCCTCATCATTCAACTCAAGATTGTTAATGTCCCCAATCTGGATATTTTGGCCTTGACCAATAGACCCGTCCTAAAACTTGCAAGCAAGTATATATAAGGCTTTGAGACCGC